>JAUXEL010000022.1 GCA_030620575.1 Fidelibacterota bacterium | reverse complement strand
GCTCTCACATTAAACAACGTATTTATTTTTAGTTTATTGCATTAATTATTCACTTTTTTCAAAATAAAGGACTTTGGGTGTTAAAACAAGACTTTGAAGAATTGACAATTGAAAATTGACAAAGGACAATTAAGAATTGAAAAGAACAAATAAGTCTGTCATCTTGAGCGGAGTCCCGATAATAATCGGGACGCAGTCGCCTGCCCACCGAAGCTCTTTAGAGCGAAGGTTGGGAAAGATCACCGATATTCATCGGCGCAGGCAGGCTGCTTACTGTTTACTGTATATTCCAGAGGCCGCCTCTAGCTCCGGCGCGTAAAGAAAATTCGATGAGGAAGCGTTAAAAAATACAAGGGTTGAGCGAAGCGAGGCCTTTTTGTATTTTAGCGAACGAAAAGGATTTTTAGCCAAAGGAGGTACAGCGGCAGTCTTTCTTTTGCTTCTTTTCTTTGGACGGCAAAGAAAAGAAGGGGAAATAATCTCACGATATGGTGTTCTACAGTATGAATAGATCTCTCCACTACGTTCCGATCCCGAGACTTCGGGACGGAACTTCGGTCGAGATGACAGTTTGACCTTACGAAAGGAATCAATATGAAAATCTCTCATTTTTCTCCTCGCCCTTCCTCACTCTCATAAGCTGCTCCCTTTTCGGCCCCCAACACTACCACCCACAATATCACCCTTTCTGCGGGTGAAAGTTGCGATATCAATCTTGGACAAAGCGGCGATGAGGAAGGGGCTATCGTGAGTGTTCACCCCTTGCATGCGGCAGTTTTTCAAACCTATCTTGATACTTTAATTTGGGAAGTACATTATAGCTATGTTCCGGATTCGGTTTATGTGGGAACAGATTATGTCAAAATAAATTTGATATCCCTAACTATGGTAAGCTGGGAAAGTGAGATCGAGACTGAGGGTTATGTGGAGATCAACTTTACGATAATTGACAATTGACACACCTGCGCCAAGGCTCCGGCGCGTTCTACCTTCGTTCCTACGGAACTATGGTAAACAAGTAAAAAAATCAAGGCCTGTCCCCCGAAGCCTTGGCGAAGAGGGATCTTTCTTTTGCTTCTTTTCTTTGGACAAGCAAAGAAAAGAAGGGAATATCTTATTTGTTAATTCATTCTTACAGTAATTCTGTATTGTGACTGTTACAGAGATCTTCCTTCGGGGTTCCCTGCGATAATTGATAGTCCTGCCAGCCTGAGTCAAAACGCATTGCGGATTGACATGCTGGCTGGTCGAAAAATACATTATGATATTTCCCGACCATTCGGGATTACGCCCGACAAGTCGGAGAACAAGTTTTACTTTTATCTTTGATCTTTTTCGCCAGAATTATTTAAATCAACAAAAATATTTTTATAAAAGTTAAGCCCTTTTATCTCATTTTTACTTTAATAATCCTTACTTTTTTATCTTTCCTCACAGCTTTCAATGTGACATTGCTTTATTTACCCCCATAATACCGTCATTGGATATTAATCCTTATCTTTACTTTTTTACTAGCAAGGTCTTGAGTCTTTCCCGGTTCACAACTTACGCTTCATGACTCATGAATTACGATATTTCTTTTATTTTAAAATGAAACATCTTATAATTCTAATAATCAAAAAATAATTACAAAGGGAAATAATTTTCCAAGAAACAAAGTGAGGTCAGATCATGATCGAAGTAAAAAACATTTTTTATTCGTATAGGAAGAATGACGATTACGCGGTGAATGATGTTAGTTTTAACATTGCAAAAGGAGAAGTCTTTGGATTTTTGGGACCAAGCGGCGCGGGGAAAACCACGACCCAGGGGGTTCTTGCCGGACTTTTGGAACTCCAGCAGGGATCCGTCATTATTGACGGTACATCCCGGGAGGGACAACCTGACAAAGCTTTTTTCAACCGCATTGGAATGGGATTTGAACGCCCAAACGTTTACAAAAAACTCTCCGGGTATGATAACCTGAAATTCCACGCCAGTCTGTACAACAGAGAAACCGAAGATCCTATGACGGTATTGGAGATGGTCGGCCTCGCTGATGAAAGCAAGAAAAAGGCCGGTGCATATTCCAAAGGAATGATGCAACGCCTGGGTTTTGCACGTTCTATGATCAATAAACCCGATATCTGGTTCCTTGATGAGCCGACCATGGGATTGGATCCCACCACAGCGAACAGCATCAAAGGGATCATTCGAAAAAAACAAAAAGAGGGTACGACCATTTTTCTGTCCACACATAATATGTTTGTGGCAGACGAGCTTTGTGATCGGGTGGCTTTTATTGTGGATGGCAAGATCGCTGCCATAGATACTCCAAAAAATCTGAAATTGAAATATGGGCAGCCTGCGGTAACCATCGAATACGCTGAGGCTGGAAAGCTTAAGTCTGAGACTCTCGGTATGGCCGGAAAGGACAAAGAAATCTTGCAGAAGTTCATCGCTGAACATGATGTTAAAACAATACATTCGGGAGAACCTACTCTGGAGGAAATTTTCATTAAACTTACCGGCCGCGGTCTTGAGTAGGAGGTCAATATGAGTCGAATTGGAAATCTATTCAAAAAAGATGTACTCCTTGGAATAAAGGATGTCTGGGTCATTCTGGAGATAGTCTTTGCCGTAGTGATCATGTTAATGCTCCTTTTTGTGCTCCCTGAGGATATTGAGCGGGATACCATGATCTATATCCACGATTCCACCGGTATTGTGCAGAAATTTGTAGATAAATTTGCGGAAGATTTTGAGTTGGAATCCGAAATGTATGTTGATAGCCGCGAAGAAATCATCGCGGGCATGCAAAAGAATAAATCTGCCATGGGATTGATCATTTCAAAAGGGGAAAATACCCTTTACCGCACGGAATTATTGATTCAACCCTATACCACCGATGCTATGATGAAATACATCGAAGCAGATATGGAAGATCTTCTTTCAATTCTGCATCCGCCTTTTGGCGCCTATCCTCCGGATGTGTACAAGTCGGTAAAAATCACTTCCCTGCAGGAAGGTCTGCGGGATGAACTTCCCTTTAATAAACGGCTCTTGCCGCCCGTTCTCCTCATGATGGTGGGTATCACGGGGCTCTTTATAATGCTAGCCATGATCGGGCAGGAACGTTCTGACGCGACAATCCGGGCTTTCCGGATAACACCTGCCAGTATGTGGCATTTCCTGCTCAGTAAACATCTGATGTTACTGGCAGTCAGTTGTATTACTTTCTCTATTATGTACATTCCCATTATGGGTGGATTCAGCGGATATTTTCCCGCACTGCTCATTATTCTTCTTACTGTTATTATGGGATCCTCGATCGGTGTGATACTTGGCGCTTACTTTGATAATCCCATGAGTTCTATCGGTTGGGTTCTTCTGCTGATGATGGTGATTTCCTTGCCGGCAATCTCACTTTTCGCCCCAATTTTCTCTCCTGATTGGTTGAAATTTATTCCGTCGTATCATACCCTGTTTGGTCTGGATGCGGCGATGTTTCCGGACAACAACAGTCATATTATCTGGCGGGGTGCGGGTATTTTAGCAGCAGTTGGCGGGGTGCTTTTCGTCCTGTCGGGACTGATATTCAGCAAGCGGATGCGGAAGGAGTCATAATATGAAACAGCTAATACAAATGTTCCTTTTTGACCTGAAAACGATCTTCAAAAATTTTATGGGCGGGTATATCGTGATCGTTCCCATGCTGATCCTTATCATTCTCCGTTTTTTCCTCCCCAGTGTGGAAAGTACATCTGCCACCATTGCGATCGTGACCGAAGATCCGCATGCCGTTGAACAGGTCATCATTGACAAACTGGAGGAATTTGCGAACATAAAAACCTATCAAAATATTGACGATATGGAAAGAAAACTCCGTGGAACCGGATCGGTGGAGGGACTCTATTGGAATCCTGAAAAAGAACAGTATGTTTCTGTACTGGAACGGAATTTGGAAAAAAACACCATCTTTTCTACCGCTTCCCGTGTAATCCGGCAATACTATTACCAGACAAACTACCCGGAGGCTTCCCGTGTAAATGAATTTAGCTACGGTGTACCGCCGGAACTTTCCGAGCGGACCACAACTTCTCCCGTGGCTACCATGGGCGGATCGATCTTTATCATTTTCATGATCATTGTTGGCGCCTTCATTATCGGTTTGGGCGTGGTTAACGATAAGGAATTAGGTACTGATCGGGCACTGCGGGTGACACCTTTAACAAAGAGTGAATACTATATTGGTAAAAGCATTTATCCCTTGCTTGTCACTGCATTCTACACCATCATCGCCCTGTTGATTCTGGGATTGATGCATGTGAATATTCTTCAGGTATATCTGCTGGTGTTTTTCTCTTTTTCAATAACCCTGCTTATGGGTCTGCTGATTGGCGCCGTGGCAAGCAATGAAAATGAAGCTATTGGCATCGGGAAACTCCTCTCGATGATGATGATGCTGGCAATCCTTGGAGGCATCCTTCTTCCGGACAATTGGCAGTGGGTGGTCTGGTGGGTTCCCTTTTATTGGGTATATGACATTCTCGAAGCAGTCTTCACGGGAATTGCTACCTGGACCGGCTTTGCCTGGAAATCAGCGGTAATGGTAGGTATGACCGGTTTATATTTTTTTCTGCTGCGGAAAAAAATCATTTCCGGACTTTCATAGTTTTTTTATTAAATTACAGATAGGGGGCAGTTAAAATCTGCCCCAAATATTACAAACAATTAATAGCGGAGGTGAGTGATGTTTTACCTTGGAATCGGACTTGTATTGTATGGGATTCTCGTGTTCTGGATCACACTTGTTAAACCTGAAAAAATCTGGAATATGGGAAAGATCCAAGCGTTCATTAAGATCCTTGGAAGTGTCGGCACGCAAATCTTTTTCTACATTTTTGGAGGCGCCGCACTGGGGTTTGGGATTTGGTTATTGATTGAGCATTGGCCTGCCTAGGAAGTTATGGGTTATAGGTAGAGGTGTAATACCTTGCGTCTTTGCTTTTATTTAGAAAAAAATTAAAGATCCGGGCAAGTAATCATTCACTCCCTATATCGTCTTACTCTCCCACGCCCCCATTCTCATTCTTTCAATATTGAGCTCATCTATTGCCTGTCTACAGCTTATAATTCCGGTTATTTGAGCTGCAAATAAACTTTATATGAGCTTCATCTCCCTTTAAACATACTTGCGGCTCATCTTTTGTTGTATTATGGCTCATATTGCGTTATATTTGAGCTATAAATAAATTATATGTGAGCTTTAAAAGTAAAGGACTGAAATATCATGGTCACTGATAAGAAAAATAAAGTTCTTGAGTTCGTAAAAGCAAATCCATCACTTTCATCAAAAGAAATTCACGATGGACTCGAATTGACGATGGGGTATGCTACCGTAAAAAGGGTGTTAACACAACTAATATTTGATAAGCTTGTTTTGCCTGTGGGGAAAGGCAAGGGAAGAAAATACCTGATCAGCCCAACATACGAATTATTTTATCCTATTGATATTACACAATATTTTGAAAAAGAAATTGATGAGCGAAAGATTAAAGATCGATATAATTTCTCATTGATAAGTGACGTCTTAAGTAGTGTCCATCTATTTAACGAGAAAGAATTACATCATTTAAACAATCTTCAGGCGCGTTTTAAAGAAAATGTTTCAGAATTAAGCGAAGCTGAATATGCAAAGGATTTAGAGCGTTTAGCAATCGATTTGAGTTGGAAATCATCGCAAATCGAAGGAAACACCTATTCACTCTTGGAGACTGAACGCTTATTGAAAGAAAAAGAAACTGCTGAAGGGAAATCCAAAGACGATGCTATCATGCTCCTGAATCATAAAGAAGCAATTGATTTTATTGTCGATAATCCGGATTATACCGAATTGTTGACCGTAGCATGTATTGAAGACATTCACAGTATTTTAGTCAACGATCTGGGAGTAGAGCAAAATATTCGCAAACGCCGAGTCGGTATTTCAGGAACAAATTACAAGCCTCTTGATAATGAACATCAGATCAAAAAGGCATTGAAGGACATGTGTGAGCTTATTAATAATCGTGAAAATGTATTTGAAAAAGCATTACTTGCTTTGGTTTTGCTATCATACATTCAGGCATTTGGAGATGGAAATAAACGAACAGCGCGCATCATAAGCAATGCAATGTTAATAAGCAAATCCCACTGTCTCCTTTCATTCAGAACCATTGATTCAATAGAATACAAAAAGGCAATGCTGATTTTTTATGAGCAAAACAATATCAGCGCTTTGAAAAAAATCTTTATGGATCAATTTGAATTTGCGGTTAAGACCTATTTCTAATTAATCACCCGAAGACTTCCGGGAAATGTGTTTGGGAATCTGGTCTAACAAGTATAAATTCATACAAATTGAGACTTAATTGTAAAATATGAGGCTCTTATGTTGCCGACAGAAAAACAGATCAAGGACATTGCGGAGAAGTTTGATTCAGGGTTTTTATGTTATTTCAACCTGAAAACCGGTAAAATTATCAATATTCCGGATATGGACATAGATGATTCGGAAGGGCTTTTCGCAGAAGAAATAAAAGAAGTTGAAAAACACTTTAAGGATTTTTTTAAATTCGAACAAATAGAGTCTTCAGAATCCTATAAGATCATGGAAAATTATGCGAGCTCGGTAGAAGATCCAAACATCCGGGAACGTTTATTAGAAGCTTTAGTTCGCCCAAAACCTTTTTGGAATTTTAAATATGAACTTGAAAAATTTCCCGAATGCCGGAAAAATTGGTTTAATTATAAAAACACACGCTATATTCAGCGAGTAAAAGGTTTGATTGAAGCATATAAAGATGAATTCTCAAAGTTTTCATAAGAAATCAACTCCGGTCTGATCGTTTAATTTTACTCGGACAATCACAGGGACAAAAAACAAACAACAGGAAGAAAAAACCATGGCAGACAAAACGCACGAAAAATTTATGAATGATTTTCATCGTATGTTAGACCAAAAAGACTTCAAAACGAAGGCAGAAGCAGAAGTATTTATTAATCAATATTTTCAGAACGGATTTCCTTCCATACCCAATAAAAAGCTGACTCCGCAACAACAGGCTGAAGACCTTATCTTTGAAGCCGGGGAACTTTCTCCGGATGAAGGAATGGCAAAGGCCGAGGAAGCGCTTCGATTAGACCGGAATTGCATTGTCGCATACGAATACCTGGGGTCAATCGAACCTTCTGTAGAGGTTGCAATAGTTTTATATGAAAAAGGGGTAGATATCGGGCGAAAAATATTCGGCGGCAAATACTTGAAAGAAAATAAAGGCCATTTCTGGGGATTGCATGAAACCCGGCCGTTTATGCGCTGTATGATGCAATTATCTGACAACCTTTACATGGTCGGAGAACTGCAGAAAGCCCTTGCCCTCATGGAAGAGATGATTGAATTAAATCCAAATGACAATCAAGGGGTAAGAGATTTTTTGATGACCCTTCTGATCGAGTTGGGAAAAGATAAAACATTTGAGAAATACGACGAAATGTACAAAGATGACGAAATGGCACATTCCTTATTTAACCGCGCACTTTATACATTCAAAAATGAGGGTATATCGGAAAAAACAAATAAAAAATTAAAAAAAGCGATCAAGTACAATCCTTTTGTTCCTAAACTTCTTTTCTCTAAAAATAATATTGAGTATTTACCCCCGACTTATGGATGCGGCGACGAAAATGAGGCTATCTATTACGCGTTTCTTACCCGGAAACTCTGGAAGAAAATACCGGGAGCGCTTCAATGGCTAAAAAGCATTAACCGGTAATAAATACATGACATGTTAGGCATAAAATAAATTATGATGAAAGTTTATTTGATTTTTATTGCATTTCTTTTAGTGGGTTGCTCAGATATTAAATCCAAAGACGAACTTATAAAATATGCTTTTGTGTATCATTCTACTACTGCTAATAATGTTTCGGTGGCAGCAAGTTTTAATAATTGGTCGGTAGAAACAAATCCGATGACCTGTAACGAAAATGGCGAATGGATAGCGGAAATAGAGTTACAACCCAATTATTATCAATATAAATTTGTGGTGGACGGCAACTGGATATGCGACCCTCAAAATGATTGGAAAATAAATGATGGTGGTGATAATTTTAATTCCATTGTTAAAATCGGGAATCCGGTAACACCTCAACGTAAAGCAAGTGATCGACCTTTCCCAAAAGAACAATTACCTGAACCAGTTCTGGAAACACAACCGGAATTGGTAGCTATATATTATGCTGCATGGCAAATGGCCTGGAACAAAATAGGGCAAGGCACAGCAAAAAATGGTTTTGAGCCATTGTATATGGACGAAGGTTTTAACGAGTTGATCTACCAGTGGGATCTGTGTTTTATTACAAGTTTTGCAGTTTATGGTCGCGATGTTTTTCCGGTGATGCCTTCTTTAGATAATTTCTATAATAAACAGCGTGCGGATGGTTATATTCAGCGCGTTTATTGGGAAACAAACGGGAAAATCGCGAACGAACCAACAGCCGATGAACCTATGGTTAATCCCCCTCTTTTTGCGTGGATAGAGTGGCGATATTATCAAATATCAGGAGATACTTCCCGTTTTCAACGAGTTTTGCCGGTATTAATAAAATATTATGAATGGACAGAAAAAAATTGCAGAACCAAAAAAGGGAAGGGTTTGTTTTATATTACCGGATTGGGAAGCGGTATGGACAATACACCAAGAAAAAATGTGGGGAAAGCAGCCTGGATAGACTATTCTGCGCAACAAGCACTGGCGGCTCTTTATATTACAAAAATAGCCCAAGTGCAAAATAAAATAAATATTTATGAGATTTATTTAGAAAAATACACCAAAATTAAAAACAAGATCAATACCTTGTTGTGGAATAACCAAACACATTTTTATTACGATTTAACCGAAAGCGGCACATTGAGTCCTACTGTGCATATCGGTGCTTTTTGGACATTAATTTCAGAAGTTTGTACCGGCGATAAATTACCCTCTATGCTTTCTCATTTGAAAAACCCCGACGAATTTTGGCGTCCCCATTTAGTTCCCACATTAGCTGCCAATCAACCTGAATACGACCCCAAGGGACATTATTGGCTAGGCAGTGTTTGGGCTCCCACAAATTACATGGTAATAAAAGGACTAATGGCAAATAAGGAATATTCGCTTGCCGATACAGTTGCTTTTAATCATTTGAAACATGTTTCTGAAGTTTTTTACAACTTTAAACCACAAACCGATAAAATTGCTTTCGATGAACGGTATAATGATAATTATCAAACTCTGTGGGAATGTTATTCTTCTGAATTAAACGAACCTGCCACACGTTGGGATAATACTTTTTATTCCCGGCAAGATTTTGTGGGCTGGACAGGTTTAGCACCTATTTCTTTACTAATTGAAAATGTGTTGGGATTTGATATTGTTGGAAATGAGAATCGTATTAGCTGGACGATTAAACGAACAGATAGACATGGAATAAACAATATTCAACTTCGCGATCAAAAAGTATCTCTTATTTGTGAAACCAAAAATGATAAAACTTCTATAGCTGTTGATTGTGAAAAGCCATTTATACTAGAGATTTTTCTGTCTGGTAAAAAATATCAATATGAAATTAAAACAAAAACAACAATAAATATTTAAAGACATGAAAAATGTGCTTATTCTATGCCCAACACGCAATATGAAAAAAAAGCGGCGAAGTACATAAATAGAGTAATTTTAGTCCCCGACTTCCCCGATTAATTCGTGGCTGAGGCGGACGTTTTAACTTCATCTTAGTTTGATAGAAAATTACTCGCAGAACGCTTCATGCCATATTGCAAAACGTTGTGTGCCATCCACAGGATAATATTGATGAGGCAATTAGATAAAAAAATAAAAAGAGAAAATTGTATTAATTAGATTGGTGTACAAAATATTAATGAGTGGGAATAAATATGGAAAATTATGTCTTAAAAAAATTAGTGGCGAATGATTTAAGAGAATTTAGGTTTATAGCAGAAATGCACGAGTCATTGCCGAAAACATGGATTAATAATTATATAATTGATCATGAAGAAATTGAAAAAACAGTAAAAAAATTAATAGAGAAACATAAGACATCTAATATATTGTGTTGTGTGGTTGAAAACAACAGTCAGATTATTGCATTTATTTGGGCTGAAATAAATGAAAAAGATGATGAGGTTTTAGATATTAAATCCTTATGGACCAACAAAAATTATAGAGAACGGGGTGTAGCTACAAAATTAAAAATTGAGCTGGAAAAATGGGCTAAGGCTCAAACAGATGCCAGAAAAATTAGTACAACAGTTAGTGCCAATAATAAGGCTATGATTTTATTAAATCAAAAGCTTGGCTATGAGATTAATTTTTATACAATGACTAAAACAATATAGCCCTCGAAAACCTCAAAAACTTGACTCAAGTTTTTAAACACTTATTAAATAAAATGCGGGATTTTAAATATATTCAAGCCAAAAATCTTGGGGCAAGTTTTTGGCAAATACCCTTTATTTATGCGATTTTTAGTTTGAATGAACCAAAATATGACCGAATATGCCCGAAAAATCTTGAGGCAAGTTTTTGGAAGAAGTCGGTAGGCAGAAAATATTTTTTATATTTATCATGCTCAATAAATAAAATGTTTGTCGATATCCCTCCGGGTGAATGATTATTTGCCTTTACATTTACTGTTTCCCTTTTTTCTCCTCTCTTCCTCTCCCCTTTTTTTCTTTATTTCGCTTCATTTTTTCTTCATTGTCCATTCTCAATTGTCAATTTTCTCATCTTCTCTTCTTCCCGCATTGAGCTCACCCTTTTGCGTCATCCTGAATTTAATTCAGGATCTCATATCTATGATAGAATTACACAATAAATTTCAACAAGAAATCTGTTTGGGAATTTGGTTATATATTATTAAATTTGTCTTACAATCATTTTGTAATAAGGATTTTATATGAAATTTATCTCAACAACAGCTTTAGCAAAAGAACGAGATTTAGATACAAATGAATTATTTAAAATTCTAACTGAAAATGGTTGGATGTACAAAAAAGAGGGGAAGTGGGTTTTAACTAAAGAAGGTCGGATGGCCGGTGGAGACATCCAGTATAATCCAAGATATGGAGAATATATTGTTTGGCCTTATAATTTGGATTATAAAAAAACCTATGATTATAAAAAAACTTTGAATGCATCAAAAATTGGAAAGCATTTTAACATATCTAATCAGAAAATAAATCTCTATTTGTCAGAGTTAGGTTGGATTGAAAAAGACATGGGTGGATGGGTTTGCACGGCAGCAGGCATTAAAAATGGTGCCATGCAAATGGAAGCCGCAAACGGCAAACCTTATGTTGTTTGGGATACTGAAATTATTAACAATAAACACCTTGTACGTGAAATTAAAGGAGCTACCGGTGATAAGGAATATCGAAACTTTGAGGAATCTATTGAGAAATCAGATGATTTTAGAAAAAAATTTCCTGCTGAATTCAGAACACCAGATGGGCATTATGTGCGTAGTAGAGCTGAAGTAATGATTGATGATTTTTTATATAAAAACGGTATTGTTCACGCATACGAAAGAAAATTAAATATTGATGAGGAAATGTACTGCGATTTTTATATTCCCTCTAAAAAATTATATCTTGAGTACTGGGGATTAGAAGAAAACGAGAAATATAGAGAGAGAAAAAAAATAAAATTAGAACTTTATGCAAAATATAAATTCAAGTTAATTGAATTAAATAACTCCGATATATCAAATTTAGACGAAAAACTTGCTGCCAAATTAAGAAAACATGACATAGTTGTTGATTAATAAATCTACCTCCCCCCTCCCCCCAAAAAAAACTTCGAAATCGGACAGGTTGTGTAACGTTCTTCCTGTTTTTATCTTTGTATTTTTGCCTTTAATCTTTTCTTTCTGTGATCTTGCACACACATTAGAATCTCTACTTTTGCAAGAGATGTATTTTCTCGATGCAAACACCTGCATATATTATTTGAAAGGTCAATATCCTTCTCTACTTGTACATTTTCAGGAGAAAAAACCGGATCAAATCATGATTCCTGCGATCGTTAAAGCGGAATTATTATTCGGAGTTGAAAAAAGTCGGCGAAAAAAGGAAAATAAGATTCTCTGCGATACTTTTTGCTCTGCCTTCCAAATAGCTGATTTTGACGATGCTGCCGCAGTGCAGTATGCGAAAATATGTTCACATCTTGAAAAAAATGGTGTTGTCATCGGTCCGAATGACCTCCTTATCGCGGCAATTGTCATATCGCGAAAGGGAATCTTGGTTACACATAATGTTAGAGAGTTTAGTCGGGTACCCGGATTACATCTTGAAGATTGGGCTGAAAAACAGTAAACGAGGGAAAACGTAAAGAATAATTTAATATGTATAAGGATCGATATTCTCTGTTTACGCTTCACGGTTTACGTCTTTACACTTTTGCCTTTTGCCTTTAATCTTTTTTTCGTATAATTCTCAAAACAGGCAGGACAATTATGCTAGAACATGTCATACACCATATTAAACCGTATTTATTTGAGATCGGGAACTTTCAGCTCCGTTATTACGGACTTATGTATGTCATCGGTTTTGTTTTTTTCAGCCTCTGGATGCATCGGCAAATAAAATTAAAAACTGTCGATATGACAAACAATGAATTTGATTCTCTTTTTTCCTGGTTAATTATTGCCTTGCTTCTCGGCGGACGTTTAGGATATGTCCTCTTTTATAATCTAAGTTATTATCTGCAATACCCTATTCAGATCATTTGGCCCTTTGTTGACGGAAAACTGGTCGGCTTTTCAGGCATGTCCTTTCATGGCGGACTGATCGGTTGTATTCTTGTGGGATGGCTGTGGACGTTAAAATACAAAAAGAACTTTTTTGATATCGCCGGTCATGTAACTACCGTAGCGCCGTTGGGACTGTTTTTCGGGCGGCTTGGTAATTTCCTGAATGGTGAATTGTGGGGCCGTGTATCCGATGTAAAATGGGCTATGTATTTCCCGGGAGAGGCCGGACTGGATTACAGCACACCGCTTCCGGTTATTCGGCAATATATCAATGCCGGTTATATTCAGGCACGCCACCCCTCACAGCTTTATGAAGCGCTACTTGAAGGCCTTGCTCTGTTTTTGATCATGCTGTGGCTGCATAAAAAAAACGCATCGGGATCAATTCGCGTTGGTATTCTGCTTATCGGTTATGCCATTTTCCGCACTTTCTGTGAATTTTACCGTCAGCCTGACGCGCAATTAGGATTTCTCTTTGGATGGGTTACCATGGGTCAATTACTAAGTTTTTTCATGATATTGGGTGGCATTGCCTTGATCGTGTACCCTTTTATAGTCAAAAAGAAAAATAAATTGTAATAAATTACAATAATCAGTTTTTATACGTAAAGGAGCAGAGGAATGAAATTTTTTAAAATACTCGGCATTATCCTGATCGCCTGTGTTGTTATTTTTATAGCTGTTGGGATCTTTCTGCCAAAAACCGCGACCTTCGAGCGGAGTTATGTTCTGAATGCACCCCCCGTGCTTATTCAAAATGAGATCCTTGAACTCTACGACAATCATCTCTGGCCAATCTGGAACAGTGAGGATACAAGCATTGTTTTTACACCTCTCGAAAACGGCGACGGCTATCGCTGGGAAGGCAAGCAGGTCGCTTACGGCGAATGTAGCTACGGTTTAGGTGTTGATTTCACGATCCATGACCATATTTCGTTTCGCGGAGAAGAAATGGCCAAAACGGTCTGGCGGCTCGAAGGAGCCGATCCGGTTAAGCTCCATTTTGAACTGACCATTTTTGCCGGACAGAGTCTCAGTGCACGCTGGACAAATTTATTTATTGATCGCATGATCGGTATCGAAATTGATCGCATGATCACTGATATTAAAAATGATCTGGAATCAGGTGGTTTGAAACCCGACACACCATAATCCTGCAATGTATTTCCTTTCTATGTGATAATATAAAGGTGTTCTTATGGCAAAAAATATCTTTTTGTCCCGCCCGCTTCCGGAAGCGGGAATGGAATTGCTGAAACAATCCGAATTTAATGTGGATATCCATTGGGATGAGGAACCTCTTTCCCGGGAAACAATGCTCAAACGGGCGCAGAAAGCACATGGTCTTATTTGTTTGCTAAGTGATATTATTGATCCTGCTTTTATGGATGCGGCGCCGCATCTTGAGGTAATTTCCAACTACGCCGTGGGGTATAACAATATTGATATTGATCATGCCAAATCAAAAGGCATTGCCGTGTGCAATACGCCGGGAGTTCTAACCATTACAACGGCGGAACTTGCTTGGGCGCTGCTTTTTGCGGTTGCGCGGCGAATTCCGGAATCTGATATATTTATGCGGAACGGAAAATTTACCGGTTGGAAACCTATGCTCATGCTGGGTAGCAGCATTCACGGAAAAACCCTGGGTATTATTGGTGCCGGTCAGATCGGAACCGCGTTTGCCCTGATGTCCAAAGGTTACAATATGCGTATTCTGTACAGCGGAAAGCCAAATCGTATTTTGGAATCCGAACTTCATGCGGAAAATGTGGAAATGCATACTTTGCTTTGCGAAAGCGATTTCGTAAGTCTGCATGTCCCCCTGCGTAACAGCACCTATCATCTCATTGGAAAGGAAGAGTTTGCTCTCATGAAAGCAAGCGCATATCTCATCAATACGGCACGCGGTCCGGTTGTGGATGAACAGGCTTTGATCAACGCGCTTAAGGAAAAACGTATTGCCGGAGCGGGACTGGATGTGTATGAATATGAACCAAAATTAACACCCGGGTTAACAGAACTGGATAATGTTGTCCTGGCACCACACATTGGCAGTGCAAGTATCGAAACCCGCAGTATTATGGCTGTCATGGCTGTGAAAAACTGCCTGAATATTTTGCGTGGGAAACCCTGCAAAAATCGCGTGATATAACTGGTAACTGGTAACTGGTAACTGGAAACTGGAAACTGGAAACTGGAAACTGGAAACTGGTAACTGGTAACTGGTAACTGGTAACTGGTAACTGGTAACTGGTAACTGGTAACTGGTAACTGG
>JAUXEL010000198.1 GCA_030620575.1 Fidelibacterota bacterium | reverse complement strand
GATATCCCGCGTTATGTGTTTGCACAGAATCCGGAATATATTCACTTAAATGATGTCATGGATTATCTGCTCAAACTTGAATTTTCCTCGGAATATAATATACGGAACGATAAAGCTCCCACCGAAAAACATTACAGTACTGATCCCATATTTATTGAAGCACAGCATGCTTTCTTAAAGCCATTCAAGAACAAAACGGTTTCAGATTTTAAAAACCTGTAAATCTCATGAAAATACTCTATATCTCGCCTGAAAACACGGTTGGAACGCTCGGTTTATACAACCGTATACATCATGCCCATGGCAATATATCGCGCTATGTCACCTTTTATCATTCACCCAAGGGATTTCAGGAAGATATTTGTCTCGATTTGCCTTTTAATTTTACCCGTCCGGCTTTAAAGAAAATCCGACATTGGATATATAAATTATACCGCGGAAAACAAGGTTATCATACTAACCGGGAGGGGTATCCGCCAATATGGAAACCTGAAGGGCGTTTTGATGCGACCTTTATTGCATGGAAAGAAAAGCGTTGGAACAAACGGATCCGGGAAGCGATTCGCAGCTATGATCTGTATGATGCGGATGTTGTGCATTTTGAATCCGGAATGGATTTTTATAAAGATGCCCGCTTTGCAGAAAAATTACAAAAACGCGGCGTAAAAATTGTCTGTCATTATCACGGAGAAGATTTACGCAGTCGTGGAATCCTGGAGCCTCTTGATGCCATCAGTGATTTAAATTTAACAAATGAAGTTGATCTTCTGGATAAGCATCCGAATATTCATTATATATTTTTACCCTTTGATGTGGATGCTTTTCTGAAAATATATCCGCCAAAACAGGAATATCATACAATACCCGTGGTAAGCCATGCGCCAACAAACCGTTATTATAAAGGCAGTGACGTAATTATTCCCATTTGCCGAAAGTTGGAACGCGAAGGGGAAATCCATTTTGTGCTGATTGAAAATATGCCATATAATAAAGCCATGGAATTAAAACGGAGGAGTGATATATTTATTGATCAGATTGGAGATAAAGGCGGTTGGGGTTACGGCATGAATTCTGTGGAATCACTGGCAATGGGTATATGCACAGTAACGGAAATGAATCCGGCCTACTGCGAATTTGTCCCAGACCATCCTTTTGTCAATGCCAATGCAGAGACGCTCTATCAGGTGTTGTTAAGTATTGTGCAGGACGATACTCTTCGGATCCGAAAAGGGCAGGAGGGTAAAATGTGGGTGTGTAAACACCATGATATAAAATCCGTTGGTGATGCCTTGTATTCCTATTATAAGAAGATTGGACTTTAACATGCATATTGTTGATCAGGAAATACTCAATCCCGGAAAACTGTTTTGGTCCCGCTTCTTTAGTCAGCTTACCGGCACCTTTTCAGCAAATCGGAATGCGAATCAGCCCATTGATAAAACAAGCATAAAAAAAATATTAATTTTGGAGCATCAGTGTATTGGGGATGTCATTATGTTAGAACCAACACTGAGGGCTTTAAAAGACTATTATACACAAGCGAAAATCGATTTGCTGTGTGTGCCGGCAGTGAAAGAAATTGCAGAAAAGGCCGGATTGGCCGACAAAATATTGACTTTTCCGGAAGAAACACCTTATGATGTGCATTATGATATGGTATTTGATTTTCATGGTGATATCCGGCGCATTCGCATGATGCAGGGTCTTAAAACCCGTTATCGCGCTGGATTCAGTTTTAGCGGAGGTACATACTGGTTAAGCCATGTTATTGATTATCCCCATCGCGAGCATCAGGTTGAACGACCTTTTACCTTATTGAAATTGCTGAATATTCCGGTAGAACGTACCATTCCACGTATGAATCTATTCTCTGATATACGTAAAGATCCCAATCTAATTGTTCTTCATCCCGGGGCAAATCACCCAAATCGCTTGTGGCCGGAAGAACATTGGAAGACATTGGTCATTGCATTACAGAAAAAAGGATACAAATTGATTTGGCTGACACCCCCGGGCAAAACTGCCCCGACAGGGGTTGATGCTCTTTCCGGCAGCCTGTTGAAAATTGCCGAAGGGATTGCTTCTTCCACACTCCTTATTTGCTGCGATTCAATGTCCGGTCACCTTGCTACAGCATTAGAAACTCATGCTTTGGCTATTTTTGGCTCCCAAAATCCGAAATTGACTAAACCTTACGGACCCTTAGGACATATTATAGCTCCGCTGGAAGCCTGTAAACATAACCGTTCGGACTGGCGATTATGTGCCGAATGCATGGCTGCGGTAAAACCCTCGGCTGTTCTGGAAAAGGTTCAGAAAATTATTAAGTAACCCGTTGTGTGAAACAGATTAAAAAATGGGAATCGCATGTTGTCAATAGTTTTTTTGATGTCATTTCGAACAGTCTTCGTCCCGAATGGTCGGGACTTCAGTCTTCTCCGCCAGCTGGCGGATACGCCTGACAAGACGCAGAGCAAGCAAGGGACAATTGACAATTCAGTTAACAGTTTAGAATGAACAACTTTTCCCACCACCAAGATAG
>JAUXEL010000153.1 GCA_030620575.1 Fidelibacterota bacterium | reverse complement strand
TGTGTGTTACAATTTGAAAGCCCTTGCCGACGGTCGTGATATAAAAGGCATGATTTTCGTTTTTATAGCTGGCGTTTAAGGCGTCTACCGCTTTTTCCAGATCAATACGATGTCCACCATCCAAACATTCATTCAGGTGTTCCGGGGTAAGTGGAACATCTGAAGCAATTAACAGCGCTTCGACAAGCTGCACATCAAGGGTGCTGATATTTTCGGAGGGTTGTGTTTCCAATTCAAACTCCCGGTTCTTGTTGTTCTATAAAAAAATCTTCAAATGTGTCACTTTGAGTAACACGTATTTTTTGCGTTTTCATTAATTCCAGAATAGCGATCATCGTAACAAGCAGTACCAATTTACTTTTAATAGATTTGACCAAAGTGGAAAAAGCGACACGCGGAGATGCCGGGAAATAGGAGTAAATAAAATCTATTTGCTGTGCCAAACTGACATTGTCGACTTCAACCTCATGCGGAACTGCTTCCGCGGGCAAGCGGTCCATTGCCTGTTTATACGCATTGAGAATGTCAAACAGAGTTACCCGGCTAAGAGAATCTTCAGGATGAATATCATGATCAATGTACGACCAGTTGGGTTTGCGCACGAAATGCCCCGCATGCTGTCCTTCAAGTATCTTCAGCTCACCGCCGATTTCCTTAAAATACTGATATTCCAATAATCGCCGGACCAGTTCATTCCGCGGATCTTCGATTTCGTCATTTTCAATACCTTCCTGAACCCGCGGGATCAACATCTGTGCCTTGATGCGCATTAACAGGGCAGCCATGGCAACAAACTCTCCGGCAAGTTGCAGATTCAGAGTTGTCATCATGTCGAGATAATCCAGATAATCCCGAGTGATCTTCATGATTGGGATATCATAAATATTGATCTCGTCCCGTTTGATAAAATACAATAAGAGATCAACCGGGCCCTCGAAAATGTCTAGATGAATTTTATAGTTCATACATCCTTTAAATACATTACATCTGAAAAAATACACTTTTTGTGCCGATAATAAAACAAATTATTTATCCTAATACCGGTTTGTGACAGGAAGCATGGTATTGCATACATTCATGCCGGTATTATAGAAAAAAAAGAAAAATAAAGCAGACAAATTGCCTTATGTGATATTTCCGGTAATTAAGCAGTCGACAGCATTAAATAGTGTCGGTTTCAACAACTTTTGCCAGGATATCGGCGTAGGGCATCAGCAAATACTTTTTACCTTCAAATTCGATTTCATCACCGCTGAATCCTTTAAAAAGCACCGAGTCGCCAACACTGATTTCCGCATTTTCAACATTGCTTATTGCAAGTACTTTTGCAACAGTCTTTTTTTCTTTTACCGTATCCGGAATAATAATACCGGATGGAGTCTTTTGCTCTTTTCCCTCTTCAGTAAGGTCTAAGAGCACGTATTCATTGATGGGTTGCAGTTCTTTCATGTATATATCCTTTTTTTATTCTTTAATTTCAAGTAACTGATTCAAGCGGGCTTTATCAAACCCGACAATTATTCGTCCATTGATTTCAGTCTGAGGAACTCCGCGTTGACCGCTTCGCCTTACCAACTCTTCTGCCGCCTTCTGATTACGCGAAACATCAATATCGGTATATTTTATATTGTGCTGCTTCAAATGGTTTTTCAATGTTGTACACCACGAACAAGTGGGAGTGAAATATACCGTAACCCGCTTGACAGGCTTATCTGTATTTGCAGATCCCGATTGAAAAGCAAGATGATCAAATATATTTTTGTAATATTTATTGTCGTTACAACCTTTAATAATATTTTTCATTTCCCCTTTTTCAAATTCCAGGAGATTGGGTACGGATATGATCCCATATCGTTCGTGAATATCCCGGACAGTCTTTACATCTGCGCAGAGCAAAGTAATATCATCTGTTTCCTTCGCGGCGCTAAGAATGTTTGTGTAAGCACAGTCGCTGGTCGAACTACCTTTTTTATAAAGCAAAAGGTAGAGAGCATCAGCGGTTTTTAAATACGCTTCCAGTTCGGCATAAGATCGGATAGCCCGCATCGTCTTCATTTGGTCTCCTTGCGGTTTTGCCCTTCACTTACCCCGTGGCAAAATCCTCGCAATTTCTATAACGGCATAAATTTAACATCTTCCAGATTAAATTCAAGAAAAAACCACGATAAAACTGTGATGAGAATCACAGGAGAAATTTATGAAATGTTGTATATTATAATGGGGGATGGAAGTATGAATTATATTGAATACAATCGCAGATCAATACGTTTACGCGGATATAATTATTCCAAGCCAGGATATTATTATGTTACAATTGATACATTTGATTACGTTTGTCATTTTGGACATGTTTCAGAAGGCAAAATGGTTTCGAGTGATATGGGTAAAATTGCCCAGAAATGTTGGTTGGAAATTCCACAACATTTCCCAAATATTGTATTAGACGAGTTTATTATAATGCCGGAACATGTTCATGGGATTAGGCTTAATGGTAATTTTAGGGGGCTATTTGGCCAAAAAATGGTCAATTAATTTGATTTTCATATGATCTTTTATTCCAGCGTGATTTCTTAGTTTAGTTTTCAGTTCTGTAAAGATTCCTTCCAGTGGATTTGTTGTATTTGGGATCTTTAAATCAGGGTAATTTTGATATGTAAAAAGATATGGTGTATTGGTCTTCAAACTTCTATAAGCACTTCGTAATCTTTTATGAGTATAATGCCATTTACCCGTAAGCGGATCAACTGTTTTTTCTTTTAAAAAACTCTCCCATTTCTTATGCCAATAATCAAGTATAAAGATCCAGGATTCTTCATCAATATACTTTAGCTGTAACGATAACTCTCGTAATTCCCGACTGGCTTCTGTACGCGGATTTTGTGTTAAATATCGACGTACAATCGCTTGTTGGTGGAAGTGACACATTTGTATCGGTATTCCTTTAAATGCTTTAAATAAGCCCTTTCTGCCATCACAAACGACTCCATTGATCGTCCATCCTTGCAATTTTAGAAGTTGTATCCCTTGTTTGTATGTCCCAATAGTTTCTGTTGGTACATACTGCCAGTAGAGATTTCTTTTCCTATAATAATCACGAAAAACCATAACACCAAAATTACGTCTAAAGTAGGTTGTATCCATGATAATGACAGTTTCTTCTGGAGTAAATTCAGGTATGCTTATTTGATGATCAGCTAGCTTAGATCTAATTGTTTTAATACTTAAATGATACTTTTCTGAGAGTTGAATAAGGCTCTGTTTTCCGTCAAAATAATCGGTAAAAAGTACTTCTAATATCCTTTTTACATTCCTTGAATTACTAACAAAACGATGGTTGCATTTTTGACATTTATAACTCTGTTTATTATACTTTTTACCATTCTTTTTAGTTCTGGAAGAACCACACCGGGGACATCTTTTTTGCCATCTTTTTATTTAGAAAATAAGAAATCCTATCTATTTTCCTAACATTCAATTAATTATAACGTTTTTAGCCCCCTTTTTTTACCATTAGGCCTGGGATTATAAAAATTGTAGAAGGAAAAGACAGGGTATGCGCCGACCCAGTACGGGCGGAGGACACAGTATGGGCGGAGGACACAGTATGGGCGGAGGACACAGTATGGGCGAATAATTATTCGCCCATACAACCAAACAAGC
>JAUXEL010000089.1 GCA_030620575.1 Fidelibacterota bacterium | reverse complement strand
TCGGGGGTCGAGATGACATTATTTATGGTATTTTTGATAATTTGCGACTTGAATTTGTGTTTCACATAACGGGTACTCTTTAATAATTTCTTGCTATTTTCGTCAAAGATTTTTAAACTTACTACTTATTAAGGATTAAAAATGTGTAGAATTAGAATACTTTTATTACAAATTAGGTAAGGAGAACTATGATTAGTAATAAATTCTTTTCAATGTCAACCAATAAATTTGGAAAAGAAGAAAAACGCACGGATTTTTTTAAGCTCGCCAGAAATTTAATTGAATCGGGTTATGAAATTGAGGGTTTACTATTAATACTATCAACTTGGAATTTTGCTATTTTTCGTTATGCTGTAAAAGAATTTGATATTGATATATTTAGTAAACAGATAAAGAAAATAAAACCCAATTTTTATAACATTTGTGGTAATTTTAGATTCATAGACTTTGACAGTTATGTAACGGATATTAAGATAATTTATGAAACACTATCAGATATAGAAGGAATAAAAAATACCGGTGCAAGTAAATTAATGCATTTAATGAAACCCGAAGTCTTTATCATGTGGGATGGGTATATTAGGGGAGATAAACCTCAAAAGCATTACAAAGAATTGGAAATTTATAAAAAAGGTGAATATGTTTATAAAAAATATAATAAAGATTTTGAAGGTTACATTGAATTTTTGAAAGATATGCAGTCCAAATTCAAACACCTGAATACCAAGGGTAAAAAACCCTTAACGAAGGCTGTAGATGAGTTTAACTATGTTAATATTACTTTACCTTATCAACAAATCGAAAAACAAATAAAGATAAATAAAAGAAAAATATTATAGACAGTTTGCCGATATTATCAATAGGTTCTGGCGACCACCACTTGGTCTTGATTTCCTTAGGTTGGATGGCGTTTTTATTTTAACACTAGAATCTTAGAATCTTGGGTCAAGAATATTTCACATATCATGTAAAAAAAATGGAATTATTGTGATTGCCGACACAGAATTCTAAATAAAAACTTGAGGCAAGTTTTTATACAAAACCGCATTAACAAAAAAAACCAGTAAGACATACTACCTTTTTCGCTAAAAAAAACTTGGGTCAAATTTTTGATGGATATAGAATACACATAGACATTTATATGGACATGATGTCTATGTTAAGGAAAAGGGGAAGATACTTAAAAAGTTTTACTGTCAATAAATGCTTACCTGAACTGGTAGAATCCTTATAAAACCTAGGGGAAGAAGAGACTTAAAACCCCCATATAAAAAAACCGCCCCGAGGCTTCGGAGCGGTTTTGACTTATTTTAGAAAATATATTATCTTTTTACTTTCTTTTTGACAACCGTAGAATCAAGTTCTATAAATTGATTCTGTAATTTTTCAATGTCTCGTGTCAGGTTCTGTAATTGCTGGGTGGCACGAATGTTGTTTTGGGTAACTGTACGGCGTAAATTGCTGACCTTTTTGTCAACATCATCAATCCGGCTGCGTAAAGAAGCTTGATTAGCGTCAACTATGCCTGCGAGAGAATCGATGCGTGTATTAACATAAAACATATCACTGGAATGCTGATCTTTAAATTCATTTAAATCTTTTTCAAGAGCAAAAAATCTCTGACTGTTTTGATTGATGTGTTTTCTGTTGCCAATGAGACGAACATCAAAATCATGCAGATTATCCGTGTAACCTTGGTATTTGTCCTCAATCATTTTTGAACGATTAACCGTTTTTATAAGACGATCGTCAAATGTAGTTTGATAATAATACATTGCACCTAATGCCACAAACAGCAAAACCCATAGAAGAGACATAAAAAACTTTTTCATTATTTACTCCTAATTTCAAATACTTTATTTATTTCAATAACAATGCAAAAATTATAAAAAAGTTTGTTGAAATGCAATAGAATGGTTAAAAAAATATCATTTAATTTTTCTAATTTCAAGAATTTCATCCCGAAGTGCCGCTGCTTTTTCAAATTCAAGCGCCTCCGCTGCCTTTTGCATTTTTACAGTTAGCCGTTCGATCATATCCAGCGCTTCAAATTTTGAACACGGCCTATGTTTTTGGGTCTGTTCCCCCGTGGGATGATAATCCCGTTTCATGTCTGCAATGGAAGTGATCTTTTTTATATCCTCAGCGGATTTATAAATGGTTTTAGGTGTGATTTGATGAGCACGATTGTATGCAATTTGAATTTCTCTGCGGCGCTTGGTCTCATTAATGACTTTTTGCATTGCGTCACTTACCTTATCCGCATAAAAGATAACCAGACCCTCAACATTACGCGAAGCCCGGCCGGCGATCTGAAAAAGAGAACGTTCTGAGCGCAAAAACCCCTGCTTATCGGCTCCAAGAATGGCAACCATTGATACTTCCGGTAAATCCAAACCTTCCCGCAGTAAATTAACTCCGACAAGGACATCAAATTCACCCATACGTAATCCACGCAGTATAACGACCCGTTCCAATGCATCAATTTCGGAATGCATATATCTGACACGAATATTGATATTTTTCAGGTAGTTTGATAGATCCTCCGACTCACGTTTTGTCAGGGCCGTTATAAGTATCCGTTCTTTTTTCTTTACGCGGACCTGTATTTCGTGAATGAGATCATCAATTTGGCCATTAGTAGGGCGGACTTCAATATGCGGATCCAAAAGGCCGGTGGGACGGATAATTTGTTCCACAACAACTCCGTCGGATTTCTCAATTTCATAATCAGACGGGGTAGCGGAGACAAAAATGCTTTGATTGATCATTTTTTCAAATTCATCAAATTTTAATGGCCGGTTATCAAAGGCGCTTGGCAACCGGAATCCGTATTCTACGAGAACCTCCTTGCGTGAGCGGTCACCCTTATACATTGCATGGATCTGCGGGATCGTGACATGTGATTCGTCGATAATAGTTAAAAAATCCTTTGGGAAAAAGTCAATCAGGGTAAAAGGGCGTTCACCCGGTTTTCGCAAGGTAAGATGGCGGCTGTAATTCTCGATACCGGAACAGTATCCAAGTTCCTCCATCATTTCAATATCATAATTGCAACGCTGTTCAAGTCGCTGTGCCTCAACTAATTTTCCGTATTGCCGCAGTTCATTAAGGCGCTCCTTAAGTTCCTGGCGAATATTATTGATAGCAATTTTCACCTTTTGGGAATCTGTAATAAAATGCCGTGCCGGATAAATGACCGCGAATTCCGGTTCTTTCAATACTTTTCCGGTCAGGGGCTCAATAACTGTAATGCGTTCGATCTCATCGCCCCAGAATTCGAGACGGATAGCCGTATCCTCGTAGGCGAGGTAAATTTCGATGCTGTCACCGCGAACCCGAAAGGTTGAACGGGAAAAACTAATATCATTTCGCGTATAATGAATATCAATAAGGCGTGAAAAGAGTCCTTTTCGGGAAACGCTTTCTCCGGTTTTCAACACAATGATCTGTTTTTCATAATCTTCCGGGGAGCCCAGGCCATAGATACAGGATACGGAGGCGATCAGCACGACATCCCGGCGGGCAAGCAGGGAAGATGTTGCTTTTAAGCGCAACTTCTCGATTTCGTCATTGATATCGGAATCTTTTTCAATGAAAGTATCCGTGGTCGCGATATAGGCTTCCGGCTGGTAATAATCATAATAGGAAATAAAGTATTCCACCGTGTTGTCCGGAAAAAAAGATTTAAATTCACCATAAAGCTGAGCTGCCAGGGTTTTATTGTGCGAAATGATGAGGGTTGGTTTTTGCACTTTTTCAATTACTTTTGCCATGGTATAAGTTTTTCCGCTACCGGTTATTCCCAGCAGGGTTTGAAAACGATCACCATTGCGAATTCCGTCCACAAGGGATTGAATAGCTTCCGGCTGATCACCGGAAGGCTGAAAAGGAGAATGCACCTTAAATTTTTTCATATACCAGGATCTTATTTTTCAGGAAATGCCGCCAATATTTCTTTCATCATCAAATTAAAATCAAATGTGCCTTTTTTTGAATACCCGAGTCGAACGAGCACTAAATCTCGTGATGGAATGATATAGATAACCTGACCGTCATGACCTTCACAAGAATAGGTTCCTTTAGGGATATCCGGAAGTTCCAGGGATGTATTTGACCAGAAAAATGACGCATATTCGCCGCCGGAAGCATCTGCATCGGTAAAGCTGTAATCAACCCAACCGTCCGGCAGGATCTGCTTATCCATCCAGTATCCATCATTCAGGTAAAGGAATCCGAAACGTGCAAAATCCCGTGCTGTTGCATATATATAAGATGAGCCGACATAAGTTCCGGCTGCATCCGTTTCGAATACCACACTATTCATATTAATTTCTTTGAAAAGCTTATTATAGGGGAACGCGTAATATGCAACATCACATTCAAAATAATCCCGCATTTTCAAACAAACAAGGTTTGTTGATCCGGAGGAGTAATTCCAGTCAGTATTTGAGGGCGCTACAGCGGGTTTTGCTGCTGTAAAGGAACCAAAATCACCGACCTTATGGAGCATCACATTCACATCGGATTCATTTCCATAATCTTCTTCCCATTCCAACCCGCTGCTCATGTGCATCATATCGTTCCAGGTAATAGCCGCCCTTTCGTCTTTTTCCCAGCCCGGCATCATAATTGGCTCATAAATGTCAATTTTTCCTTCTTTGACCAAGATCCCGACCAATGCATTGGTGACGCTTTTGGCCATGGACCAACTCAGAAAGCGGGTCTCCGCGGAAAAACCGTCAGCATATTTTTCTGCAACAATTTGATTTTTGTATAGCACAATAATGGCCCGTGAGCCCATACGCGGAGATTCTAAGGCAAAGGCATTATTTACCGCTGTTTCTAAAACAGGATAATTGACATCTTGGGGAGAAATAAGCGATAATTTGTCACCCTTTGGCCAATAGCTTTCGGGGCGCTGTTTTGTGGTAGATTGATAGGGGAGTGGCGGGCGGTCTAAAATTTCTTCTTTCGTGAAATCGCGGACAATAGTACAACCGTAACCGTCCTGATATACTGCTGTTGCTTTATTCCATAGAAATCTTGAGACAACGGTTTTATTTTCGAGATCAACCCGGTTTTTGGTGTATTTAATGAATGAAAAATTCAAATCAACTGCCTCAATATCTTTTTGATCCCGTCCGGAAACAAAAATTCCGGATGCCAGGTTTTTTGCGGCATATCCGGTTATGATCGGCAGTAGCGGATTCATGTATATTCCGACAGCGATCAAAATAACGAGAATAACAGATGTGATGATAAGTAGAATTTTTTTCATGGTATTTCCTTGGTTTATAAAGTGGTTCCTTTTTTTGCCAGTTGGTCGGCATACTCATTCCAGCGATTGCCGGTATGTGCTGCCACTTTATGGAAGTGAAAATTTACAGACTGCTTTATCATAAAAGCCTGATAGGCTTGAGTTAATTCGTTTTTGGCCTTCCATTTGGCTCTTGCCCACATTTCAATTCCCTTGTAGTCGTAAAAGATATGAATATCCCTTACCTTATTTTTTTTACACCATTCAACGGTTTTTAAAACCGCTTTTAATTCACCGCCGATTTGATGGTATTCATCGTATTTGGAATCCAGTCGACCCGAAATCTCATGCAGGATCATATTTTTTTTGATAATGACAGCCCCGTAACCAACATGTTTATTCAAAAATGAACCGTCAACATATGCCGAAATGCTATTATCGTGCCCCGAAACGTCGGGGAATCTATCCAATTGATCAAAGCGATGCCAGTAATCCAGGAGCACATCCCGAAAGGATAAAATTGTGATGGATTGGCAGGTAATTTTGTAGCTGTCCTTTTTCGGACTATAATACACGTTGACTTTTCCGATATATTCATCGGCAGTATAGACGTCTATTTTTGCAAGATAATCCCGTGTGCCTTCGAGATCCCTATGGCTTGTAAATTCATACTGGTTTAGAAAATTACTGAATGTTTCTGCTTTTTGAGTGGTTTTATCTTCAAACAAATACGCCATATTTTTTATTTGACCTCCAAAGCTATTTATATTTTCCAAGATTAATATAGAGCATTTAATGCAAAACTAAAAGTGAGAAATGCGAAGGGAAAATGCTCACGTGCTTATCTTGCTTTGGGTGCCCACCCAGCGCGTCATCCTGTCCCGATGAATATCGGGATCAGGGTCTCGATTTATATTACCCCATCCATTAATGCAGATATTGATCCCCCGAGGCTTCGGGGCTGACGGACAGCATGACGATCTTGTTTGTTTCTTTAGTTTCAGGATTTCAATTATGATATTTTCCTAAACCATATTCATAGATTGATAAAACCACCCCCTAACCCACTCCTAATTTAGGAGGGGGGAGAAAATGAAAGAAAGAAATTTCCTTTATTTTGGAGTGGAGAGAAAAGTGGAAAAAATAAATATTTTTCGCTTAATAAAAAAATGAAATAGAAAATTGGCAAAAGAGCAATTTCCCCTCCTTGTTAAGGAGGGGACAAAGAGGAGGTTGAAAAGATTTAACCGGGTTACAGAAGGGCAAATCCTATATTTGCTGCCACAAACCCACACCCACCACGTCATCCTGCCCCGATTAATTCGGGGTTAGGATCTTTCCCATAATGTGATACCCGTCATAGACAGAATTATGAATATTCATTAAATTCCTATCAAACATGAAATACGTCTATACTTACATATTAAGCAATTATAGTCGGAACATTCTCTATGTTGGTGTAATAAATGATCTTGAGCGCAGAATGTTCGAACATAAATGTGAAAAAGGGTCTGTATTTTGTTCAAAATATAAACTAACGGATCTATTATATTACGAGAATTACGGCTATATGATCGATGTGATTAATAGAGAGAAGCAACTAAAACGTTGGCATCGCAAATGGAAATGGAATTTAATTAAAGCCCATAATCCGAAATTAAAAGACCTGTCTGCTGAATGGTTTGATGAGGAAACCATGCAAAATATTAATGCATGTAAATATGTTAAAACCATACATGGACATTAATTTTTTATAGACTTATTAAAAGAAAAAGATCCTGAAACAAGTTCAGGA
>JAUXEL010000101.1 GCA_030620575.1 Fidelibacterota bacterium | reverse complement strand
CTCTATGTGTAGCGACAGTATCATTCCGATATTAAATAACAATTGGTAACGCAGAGTATACTATGATTTGTTCCGAAAAAAATACTTTTCACTTAAATTATTCCGCTTTGTTCATTATATTGCAATGATCAATTGAACAAAGATCAAAAAACACACACAGGAAGCGGACTATTTTAAATATCTTAAGACGAACATATACGAATTATCCATATTTACATTAATACACGATCAAACCATTAATTATGGCAGGAGAGGAACATGAAACGCTATATTATTATTTTAAATCCCATTGCAGGAAAAGGACACGCGGAGAAGCATCGACAGGAGATCGAAACATTTTTCAAAAAGCATCAACTTGAATATGATATTATTGTTACCGAACGGCCGGGACATGCCATTGGCATAGCAGAAAAATACGGCGTACAACCAAATACGATCGTGGTCGCCGCAGGCGGTGACGGAACAAGTAATGAAGTTATTAACGGACTAATGAAAGCATCCGCTAAGATGAAAGGAGAAACGCCATGTTTTGGTGTTTTGGCTATCGGACGCGGAAATGATTTCGCATTTAGCGCAAATATTCCATCAGGCTTGGATAAATGCCTTTTGCTTTTAAAAGATGGTGCACCTCATGCTATGGATGTGGGAGAAGTCAAAGGCGGCGATTATCCTGATGGTCGCTATTTTGGCAACGGTATTGGAGTCGGATTTGACACGCTGGTTGGATTGGAAGCTGCACGCATGGAACATATACACGGCGGATTTGCTTACACGCTTGGCGCTATCAAAACCCTGATAAAATATCCCGCGGCACCCATTGTCGAAATACAATTCGATACTAAAATCCTTACTGTTTCACCGGCAATGGTGTCCGTTATGAACGGCCGCCGAATGGGTGGATCATTTTATATGGCCCCTTATGCTGAAATGGACGATGGACAATTTGATTATTGCATAGCTCACCAGGGAAAACGCCTACAATTGCTTAGTGCTATGATGGCATACACAAAAGGAACACAGGCAGGCCGGGACGATACCCTGACCGGAAAATCAAATCATATTGATATCAAGGCAATTTCAGGAACCTTGGCAGTTCATGCTGACGGTGAAACTATCTGTAAAGAAGGCACCCGGTTGGAAGTCATTAATCATAAACATGCTCTGAATATCATTAAATAATTTTTTAACGGATGATATAATATTGTGCCCCCTGTTTCGTCAGGGGTTTTTACTTCTCCAAATTATTATATAAGTATCAGTTACCATGCATACACCTATCTATCTTCTTGACAAAATTCATAAAAAAAACGTATATTGCAAAGATGTAAATAAAAGCGTATAGTAAAATTTTGATTGGCAAGTAAATTGAGTAATTGATATATTTCATAAATGATATTATTAATTTAAAGGGAAGTAAAATGAAAAATAGAATTTCTAATGTATTCAAACTGTTATCATGTTTTTTTATTGTGATATCACTGTATGCCCAAGTGGAATTCCCCGGAAATATTGAGGTGATTGATGCTGAAGAAATTGTTTTTGATCATTCTAACGAAGCTATTGTTGATGAAGATATACCCGATGCACCGGCACGTGCATTTCGGGATGCTGACAATAAGGTCCAGCTTATTGCTTCACATTATATCAGCTACCGGATGATCGGCAATGACTTTAATTCTCTGCTTAAAGACAGCAGTATGATCATGGATTCAGATTATGATGATGATCCTGCCAAATATAACAGTTCGGAATGGATTCGCGGAATATATACGCTGGACGGTGCAACCATTCATGCAATTATCCATAATGAATATCTTCCTTATGGTGCAGCCAACTATGAGACCGATTATTTCAATTCACTAACCTACGGAGTCTCAACCGATACCGGGCGTACTTACACTCACGCAACGCCCCCTGATCACTTTCTTGCAACGATTCCCTATCGGTACGCCAGCGGTCATCCGATGGGAATTTTTAACGGAAGTAATATTATTTATAATTCAGATGACGGATATTATTATCGGCTCGTACATTTGGAAGAGCATCTGTTGCAGGATTGGGGAGTTGGCGTTATTCGCACTCAGACATTGAGCGATCCGGACAGTTGGCGAGGCTGGAACGGCAGTGCTTACGATGTGGAATTTGTAGACCCCTATAATGAAAACATTGGTACTCATGCAGACCATATTTTAACACCGGTATCCCGGGATAATATTGGCAAGATGAGTGACGGACTCGTATACAGTACCTATTTTGATAAATATGTAGTTGTCGGTCCGCATGTGAAATATGATCCGCATGAAGATCAGGATATTACCGGATTTTATTACTCCGTATCCGATGATCTTATTAACTGGTCTTCTCCTATTTTAATTCGTGAAACAACCGGAGGTTGGGGTGTTGGCGGAGAATGGTACCCCACTATAATTGATCATAGCGATACAACCCGAAATTTCGAACAGATAGGACAAGAAGCTTATCTATATTTTACCCGCTGGAATTCCGGCAGCTACGACCGCGATCTCTGCCGTATTCCTATTCGTTTCAATAAAAATATCATTTCAGAATTTACGGTAAATTCCATCGGTGACGGTGAAGGAAAAAACACCGGTGATGGAAGTGCCCATACGGGTTTGACGAATACCGCCAGTGATCCGGAAGTTACCCTGCGTTCCGCTATGCTTGAAGTATTATCCAGCCCTGATCCCGATTATGTTTTTACGATCAATTTTGATATTCCCGGTGACGGACCGCATATTATTCCGGTGGGATACTTTCTGCCGGAAATGAACCATCCTGTCATTATTAATGGATACAGTCAACCCGGTGCCAGTGAAAATACTTTATCTTTTGAAGAAGGCAATAATGCAGTGATTAAAATCGAGCTGGACGGTTCGGGCTCCGGAGGATCCGAGGGACTGGCTTTTCAATCCGGTGATGCAACGGTGCGGGGACTTGCCCTGCATAGTTTTGGATCCGGGATTGGTATACCCAATGCCGGCGGAACCCGGGTTGAAGGATGTTTTATCGGTACGGATGTTTCCGGAGCAGCATTAGGGAATGATATCGGAATAACAATTACCGGATCATCGAATAATTACATCGGAGGCAGTACCGGTCAACCCGGGAATCAAAATATTATTATCGGCGAGGTTATTATTACCGGGTCGGAAGCAAACGGAAATATTATTCGAGGCAATTATATTGGAACCGATGTCTCCGGCGCATCCGCGGAAGGTTCCGGTACCGTAAGTATTCGCGATGGTGCCTCAGAAAATCGAATTGATCATAATTGTATTTCAGGAACCTACAGAGGAATTGAAATTTGCGGTTCATCCACACATGCCAATGTGATTGTAAATAATTATTTAGGTACGGATAAAACGGGAAGCATTGGTCTGGCCTCCGGACTGATAGGGGTGTATCTCTCTGACGGTTGTTATGATAATAAGATCGGGAAACCGGATAGTGGCAATGTGATTGCTTCATGGACCGTAAGCGGCGTAGCTATTGAGGATAACGGCACATCGAATAACCTGTTACAGGGCAATTATATCGGTACAAATGCGGCGGGTGATACCAGCATAGGGAATGCTCACCCTGCTGTCTATATTTTCAATGGAGCTTCAGATAATATGATTGGCGGTACTGATGAAGGAGAAGGGAATATAATCGCCAATAACATTGGAGACGCCATTTTCATGGCTGCCGATGCCGGAAGCGGAAACGCGATATTCAATAATATGATATTTAATAATGATTTTGGAATTGATCTTGCACCTGATGGAGTAAATTCCAACGATTTGCTTGATACAGACAGCGGACCGAATAACGGACAGAATGCTCCGGAATTAAACAATGTACAAATAAGCAGCGGAAATGCAAATATTCTGGGAATACTGAAATCTGCTGCCAGCACAAATTTCTATGTGGAATTTTTTGAAAACCCGTCAGTCGATGAAAATGGATATGCCCAAGGAAAACGGAGAGTACATATTGCAAACATAACTACCGGTTCTGATGGACATGCTGATATTAATATTACCCTGTCGGATTCTCTGACACCGGGATATTATCTGACAGCAACGCAGACCGATCCGGATAACAATACATCTGAATTTTCTAATGCCGTGATCATTTTGAGTGATGTGGATTTTCCGGATATCGCGGTTAGCCGGGTAGCTGTTGATTTCCCCTCAATTAATCCGACACAGATGTTAGATGTAAATATTGATATCGAGAACCAAGGCACACTTCCCCTTACCTGGAGTGCAGTAAAAGACGCTTCATGGATGCGATTAGATCAGGAAGGAGGCACTTTGGCTTCAGGCGGATTAACGATCCTTAATGTAACCGTTGATCCGCAAGGCATGGTTTCAGGAACACATGAAGGAAATATTATTATTACGTCTAATGATCCGGATCAACCGGAAATTATAATTACGGTATCCATGACCATTAATGGTGATGCCGATATTGACGTGTCTCCCGTATCTTTTGATGAAACCTATCTTTCGGGGACTATTTATAGTGAAACCCTGCTGATATCTAATACCGGAACGACCCTTCTTGAGTCCTATTTTCACTCCAGCAGTGATTGGATCACTTTTACACCAAGTTGGAAACAAACCCAAGCTGGTGAAACCGATACGATCTTAGTTGAAATAAATACCGATGGATTAGCTCCGGATAGCTATGACGAATGGCTGCGTGTAGATCACAATGTTCCGGATATTTCCAGTATTGATATTCCTTTTAATGTCCAAATTATCATTGACGGACCGTATTTCCATATTACTCCGGATTCATTATATACTTTAATGAATATCGATACCGATACGACCCGATATTGCATTATTGATAATCCGGGCACGGATACCCTTACCTGGAGCGCAAGTTCCGATAGTACATGGTTGGTAGTCTCACCTTTATCCGGTGAAATTGCTCCCGGTTTATCCGACACGTTGTTTGCATATATCAATATGGTCGGACGTGATGCCGATTTATACACTTCACAAATTGATATCACAACAAATGATACACTGCATAGTAATATCAGAATTCCTGTTGTCGTACAGGTTATTGAACCCGGCGGCACCATTGATGTTACTCCCGAATCATATACCGTCTATCTTCCTCCCGGAGGAACATGGTCGGATAGTCTGTATATTGCAAATAGCGGTGATCGTACATTGACTTGGGATATTCAGCACAGTTTGCCGTGGTTGACTTTTTCAGAAACTACCGGAGAAATACTTCCGGATTTGGAAGCAGCCATAGCAATTATGATCGATGCAGATACCTTAAGTGTTGGAGTATATGATGAATCGTTTACAATATATTCTAACGATCCGGAACATGCAACTATTCAAATCCCGGTAGAGCTTCATATTACAAATGATCCGGATATCCGGGTCGTACCGGATTCCATTCATATTATTTTGCCGCCGGGTCAGTTCGGAGTAACACAATTCCGAATTTACAATGACGGTCTGTCCAATTTGAATTGTCAGGTTGGCAACGATTTTGCCAGCAACTGGCTTAATCCTTCACCTCGTGATCCCGCACCCATTGCACCCGGTGCATGGGTGGATATTACAGTAAATATTAATGGAAGTGTTTTAAGTTTGGGCGATCATCCCGGAACATGCTATGTGTTAGCGAGCAATGATCCGGATGAATCCGAGACCGTAATACCAATCCTGGTTACGATCTCAAATGACGCACCTGTACCGGGTATCTATATTGATAATCCAACGGATAGCAGCATCATTACATCCGATACGATTTGCGTTACTTTTCGAGTTGAAAACTTCGCTGTAGCTGTACCGAATAACGGGAACGGATATGTAAAATTTCAATTAGACAGTGAATCACCGGGTGTAAAATATGATGTAACTCCCTTGCAGCTGACAGGTGTTTCGGAAGGGGAACATATGCTACGGATGTGGCTGGTTACCAATGCCGGAACGGATGTGATACCGCTGGCTGCAGACACCTGTTATTTTAGTGTGGATATTTCAGTCATTCCGGCTATTGGATCTAATGGCATACCTAAGGTTTATGCCTTATTGCCGAATTATCCAAATCCATTTAACCCGTCAACAACACTACTTTATGAAATTCCGGAAGCGGCAGAAGTCAGCATAGCGATCTATGATATTCTGGG
>JAUXEL010000185.1 GCA_030620575.1 Fidelibacterota bacterium | reverse complement strand
TGAAGGTAAAGTGTTACCCATGTTCTGACGGTACCCCTCTTCTATCTTCTTCTCCACTCCTCCCCTCTCCCACTCTCCCCCGTTTCCTATCTTCCTATCCTTTTTGCTTCCCTGCTTCCCCGCTTCTTTGCTTCCTAGCTTCTTTGCTTTCTAGCTTCTTTGCTAATAGCCTTTTTGCTTCCCTGCTTTCTTGCCTTATCCTGTTCATCCGGTTATCCTGTCAAATGTCTTTTCCAGAATATCTTGTCCCCGATTAATACGAATGCAATCCAGTCAACAACCAGCTAACCCCAAAATAGGTAAACAGAACTGTCAAAGCAGCAATGATCACGATAATTGACTGCACAATACGGTCATGTTTATAAAAATACAGCGATAAAACTAAAATATTGATCAGCGCCCAGGTTTCTTTCGGATCCCAGGACCAGTAATTCCCCCAGCTTATTTGTCCCCAAATGGCACCGGTTATCATTCCGATACTTAAAAACATCATAGCGAGGGAGATATCCGTATCCATCTGTTTTTCATAGCGAAAAATAGATTTTTTCATCAATAATTGTATCAAAGCTTGTATGAATCCGCTAAATAAAGCAACATACGCAAAGAGATACGCGGGAACATGAATATACATCCAAATACTGTTTAATGCCGGCATCACAGGATGAATAGCGCGAATTTCCGGGGACATCAGTATAGGAATAAGGGTGAATACTAAAATAATGAAGCGCTGAAAGTGTATAATACGGATATTGATCTGTTTTGTAAAAAAGAGGAACTTCAGCAGCATCAGCCAGGACAGAAGCAACAATGATTCGTATACATTGGTAAAAGGCGGGTGATGCGCTGCGACAGAACGATATATCAAAACGCCGAAATGCAGCAAAAACCCCAAATACATACCATATAAAGAAAGCTGACGTTTTTGCAATAATCCAATAACGAAGGAAATAGTATAAATAATAAATGCCGCTAGAAGTAGTGTGTATTCCATTCTATTTCCGTCTCATTAAGTTGTATGCAAGAGATAGAAGCATCAATCCTGCAATGATGATAAGCAGGGTGTGCCCCCCTACCTCCACATATTCTAAAACGGTAGCAATTTCCGGGGCTTGAGGTAAAATGATCATCGGCTTATCTAAAAATTGCGTGGGTATAGCAACTGGCAAATAAAACAAATTTTTGTTATAACATACTGCAGCCCGTTGCAGAACAGGATCATATTCCAACAAAGTAAATACCGCAGCCTGCAGTGTGTCAGTCTGTCCCTCAAACAAACGCAAGGTATCATTTGTACAAATCAAAAAGGGGGTAATGGATTTATAAGCAGATTGATAAAACCGTACATCATCATATTGAAACGGGTGGTTAACCCGGATAGATACGGTGTCCCGGCGATCAACAAGAATCCGGCTTTCATAGTGAACAACTGTACCGGTTCTTTTGCTTTCCCGGGTAATGGTAAAATCGAGCAATTCACACCCCAATGTATCGCCATCCATGGGAATGTAGTATTCTCCCCCCTCGCCCATTGTGATAAAACGGTGTGTATTGACGGATTTTTCTATGACAACACCCAATATGAGACAGGCGATCAGAATATGAAGTATTTTTTGTGAAAAACGCGGAATAAAATAAGCGGAGGAAAGTGTTATTACCGCATAAACTATATATAAAATGGTATAAAATAAAGAGGAGAATAATTCAGGTGCAACGATACTGGAAACAGCAAAAAGCATCACTAAAGCGACGGTCATGATCCCGTAAGCATATCTGAAAATTCTTACCATTGTGATGTTAATTCCACCAGAACTTTCTCAGCCAATTTATCAAGCAGTCTATTCAGTGCCAACTCACGGGTCACTTGATCATTGGTCGCCAAAGTACTGTTATACTGATCACTGTAATAAATTTCGTATTCTGAAAGTGCTTTTTCCATTATATCTTTTTCATTGACAGTGTCGTACCAGCGAAAACCAAGGCGCAGGGTAAGACGGTATTCCTTGACAACTTCTGTTTCATCATAGGAGTAAACAGCATCCTGAATATTTTTCAATTCGGTGTAAATGATGGAATGTGAAACGGACACATCACTCAATGGTAAAATATTGTCAAGCTGCATTTTATCTGTCAGCAAGATAGTGAAAATCTGATCTAAATTAAATTCAGCGGTATTGTTTTTGGTTTCATCAATCGCAACACTTTTAATATGCGGCGGAATGGTTCCGGGGCGTGGAGAATATTTCCAGATGCAGCCTGTGAAAAATACTAACAGTCCTGATAAAATGAGGATCGGTATTATATTTCTTTTCATTTCGGAACCTCCATCTCTAATCCGACCGGGCAGTGATCAGAACCTGTAACGGGATCCAGAATAAAAGCATCTTTCAGGTATGGAAGCAAAGACGGGCTGACATAAAAGTAATCAAGGCGCCATCCTACGTTGTTTACCCGTGCATTTGCGCGGTAGGACCACCAGGAATATTTGTCAGCTTCATCGGGATGGAACACCCGAAAAGTGTCGACATATCCGTGTTCCTCAAATTTATCCATCCATGCACGTTCGATGGGCAAAAAACCGGATGTCTTTTCATTTTGTTTCGGGCGGGCCAGATCGATCGGATGATGTGCGGTATTATAATCTCCGCAAATAACCAGTCCTTTTCCGGTATCTTTCCGCATCTTTTCAAAATATTTGAGACAAAAATCATAAAAATCCAATTTATACTTCAAACGGACATCATCTCTCTGACCGTTAGGAAAATAAATATTAAAATAAATAAAAGTGTCGAATTCCAGCATAATAACGCGTCCTTCATTATCATGCCAACCGTAACGGAAT
>JAUXEL010000053.1 GCA_030620575.1 Fidelibacterota bacterium | reverse complement strand
TTATTAATAGATAGCAATCATTATGTTAGGGGAAGCAGAGAAGCAGAGAAGCAGGGAAGCAAAGAAGCTAAAAAGCGGGGAAGCAAAGAAGCTAAAAAGCGGGGAAGCAAAAAAGCAAAAAAGCCAAGAAGCAGGGAAGCAAGAATTTGAATTCAGAGGTTAAGTAAAACTTGCGTAGGGAACGATTGAGCCGTGCCCGACGGAATTAAACGAAGTTGGAATTGCACTTAATAAAATCCTGATAAAACCAAGTTGAAATAAAGCTTCAAAATTCTCCAATCAAAAAAAAACATTTTTAATAATTTAATTAAAAAGTTATATTCACCCAACATTGTTATTTAAATCACATACACCGCAGCATACCCACTGTGAAAGGAATTAATATGACGCTTGCCGATATCATTGCATCTATTCAGGAGTTTGTGTGTGGCTTATGATTGCAGATATAATTAAAACGGCTATTGTTGCACAATAAGCACTATTTATTAAGGAGAATACATGGATAATATAATTGTAATTATTTATCTTTTAATTATTCTAATTGTTGGACTTTTAGCAGGTAGAAAAGTAAAAAACCTTTCCCAATTTTCGGTGGCAGGACGCTCTTTTGGTTCATTTATTATTTTTGCAACTCTTTCCGCTTCATTTATTGGTGGTGGCTTTTCTATGGGAAATGCTGAAAAAGTATTTCTTTTTGGGATAGTTAATATTTTTGCTCTTTGGGGCTTTAGTCTAAAGGAAATATTGGTTGCAAAATTTATTGCTCCGCACATGGATAATTACAAAACAGCCATTTCTGTCGGTGATATAATGGAAAAACATTATGGAAAAATTTCTAAAGTTATTACCGGCGTTTTTTCTGTCATCGTTTGTGCTGGAATTTTAGGAGCTCAAATTGGCTCTATTGGCTATATTTTTAACGTTTTCTTGAACATACCGCAAATTTATGGAATTCTAATCGGATGTGGTATTGTATTCTTATATTCAACTGTTGGCGGAATGCGTTCGGTAGTTTACACTGATATCATTCAATTTATTGTCCTTGCGGTTGGTATTCCACTGACTTTAGTATTCGGTATCATGAAAATAGGTGGAATTAGTGAAATCCAAGCTGTTATTCCTGCCAGTCATTTTGCTTTTCCGGGAGGTTATAAAACTATAACCGTTTTCGTTTCACTTTTTCTGACCTTCTTATTAGGCGAAACCCTGGTTCCGCCATATGTACAAAGATTATTTTTATCCAAAGATAAAAATCATACCCGCAGAGGAACTCTGTGGAGTGGTATCTTTTCCATACCGTTTTTTGCAATAACGGGACTTATCGGATTGGTTGCTTTGGCACTAAATCCGGGACTTGATCCTAATTTAGCCATGCCATATGTGATCAAAGAAGTATTACCTATAGGTGTTTGTGGAGTTGTGGTGGCAGGTATTATCTCGATTGTTATGTCTTCTGCAGATTCTTTTCTAAACGCGGCTTCCGTTTCATTCATTCATGATATTATTACGCCTCTAAGAAAAAGCAAAATGACTGTAAAAGCAGAGATGTTGTCTGTACGTGTGATCAATATATTGGTTGGAGGTATTTCTGTCATTTTTGCAATAAAAATCAAGAGTATATTGGACATTTTAATTTATGCTTATAATTTTTGGTCACCCATTATTCTAGTACCCCTGGTGTCAGCTATTTTGGGATTAAAGGTTAAATTCTCTCATTTTATTGCTGGTGCGATTGCCGGTGTAACAGGTGTTGTTATTTGGAATATTATTATGAAAAATCCTTTTGGAATAGATGGCCTTATAATTGGAATAGCATCAAATGCGATTGTATTTTATGGCCTTTTAATCATATCGAGGATCAAAGATAAAAAAACCAATAATGATCATTAGAAAAGACCTTCTGGCTGGTCGAAATAAAAAACGATTTTAGAATAACGAAGTTTTCGCAAATTGTAGGGGACGGTTGAGACCGTCCCTTTTTTGATTTGTGCATTAAAAAAGTCGATAGGTCGAATAAGAATTGAAAGTTGAAAAAGTTAAAAGTCGAGGGTCGAGAAGTCGGAAAAGACCTTCCAGCTGGTATTCGTCAGTTGACGGACGGAGGAGCGGAGAAATCTCAAATTCCTTTATAAGTATTTAGTGTTTGGGATCTTTCCACCCCGATGCCTCGGGGGTCGAGATGACAAAATAAAAATATTTAAAAAACACTTGACAATGTTAGATAATTAGATTATTATCTAAATAACTAAAGGAGGCCTGATGTCGAATCTAAATAAAGTCTTTTCTGCACTCTCGGATGATACGCGCCGTAAAATGTTGGTGCTTTTGAAAAAAGGAAGTTTGACGGCAGGGGAAATTGCAGGCCACTTCAATATATCAAAGCCCTCCATCACCTTTCATTTAAAAATATTAAGGGAAGCGGATCTGGTTTATTCAAAAAAGCGTGGGCAGTATGTATTTTATACATTACAGGTTACGGTTTTTGAAGAAGCGATGATGCTATTTATGAATATGTTAAAATCGGGAGAAAAAGAAAATGTCGAATAAAAAATTAATCATTGATCAAAAAGTATCATGGAAACGGATTATCTGGTTTGTGGGATTAACCTATTTGGTTTCATTACTATTGTGTGGTTTTGTATGCCAGCAGGGAAAAAAACTGGACCCCGAATATCCCGCCATTAAGCATTTTATGGATATCGCACAAAAAGACCCCAGTGCGGTAACGCGTTATTTGGAAATGCATCCGGAAGTGACAACAGAGGATTTACCCACAGTTGTTCCGGGGGTAGGCGGAGTAATAGAATTAACTTCACTTGAAGAACAAGTTGCGGTATACGTTTCACAAAAGCATCTGCCGATCCAGGCTTTTGGGATCATGATGCTATTTCCGGCATTGATTGCCATTATTCTCCGGATTATTTTTCGGGATGGATTTAAAAATAGCGGATTTCGTTTCGGAAAGGCCCAAAACTATTTTATTACTTTGACTTTTATAGTCGGATTTGTCGTATTAAGCATTGTGTTGAATGTGCTGATCTTCAAAAAATCACCGGACTGGCTGCTGAAGGAAATCGGAATGGGCGAATTGATGCTTCTCGGTAAACCGGCATCTCCGGTTCTGTTCTGGACATTTCAATTTGTTATTATCGGATTAATTGGCAATTTGACATTCCCGATTATCATGATGTTAGGTGAAGAGTATGGATGGAGATCATATTTATTAAAGAATCTTCTCCCGATGGGTTTCTGGAAAGCGAATATACTTACAGGTTTCATCTGGGGACTGTGGCATGCACCGGTTATTCTTATGGGCTATAATTATGGAAACTACACACTTATCGGAGCCCTGATGTTCATCATTTTCTGTATTCTTTTGGGGACGCTGTTAAATTATATGTATATCCGCGGAAATTCAGTTATTCTAACTTCCGTAGCACACGGATGGTTTAACGGAATGGTCCCCTCGGTTATACTTTTAACCGGATTTATGGGTAAGGAGACCCTTATTGCACCGCTGGGTATTCTCGGAATAGGCCTGATGGCCGTTCTTGTACTGATTGCCGGTAAAATGACCAATGGATTTGATATTTCAAATTACATTGAAACCAAGGAGGTGTAATATGAAAACATTTCGACGTGAACTTATAATCTTATTTATCTTTTTTCTCATTATTAGTGCTGTGTCCATTTATTTCTATGTGGAGATGGATAAGGCCGGGGTCAAGGAGGTGCCGATACACTGGAATATACATAATGAACCGGATAACTTTGCGTCGCCGCTTGTTGCCGTATTGATCGCGCCCCTTGTTATGCTTGCCCTGATGTTTACTACATGGGGTATGTCCATAAAAAAATACTCCGACAGCGAAAAAAAATCCGCACGATTTATTATTTTACTTATCGCCGCTTTATTTGTTTTCCTGAACTGGGTTGCCCTTAAGGCAGGAAGCGGTTACAGCAGGGGAGAGACATTTGATATAAGTCTGCTTCATATCGGACTTGGTCTGCTTTTTATTCTTATTGGGAATCAACTTGGAAAAATGCGGCCATCTTATTGGATCGGGATCCGCATTCCTGCGACATTGAACAATGAAGAGGTCTGGAACCGCGTACACCGTAAAAGCGGGCGTCTGATGGTGCTCTCAGGAATATTTATCTTTGGCAGAGTATTTTTCTCACAGTATACATGGTCATGGATTTTCTATATTCCGCTTTTTGTCAGCATTATCCTGATGATCGTTGTTATTCCGGCAATTGAGAAGAAAAAGGTGGAGAAAATAAGAGGCGAAAAGACGAAGAGTTGAAAAGTCGATGAAGATAAATATTTGTGAGATTGTAGGGGACGGTCGCGACCGTCCCTTACTTTTTTGTTGTCAATTACAAAACCCGTCCCGATATTTCGGGGCGGGTTTCTTGGTGGAGAATAGCGGGATCGAACCGCTGACCTCTTGAATGCCATTCAAGCGCTCTCCCAGCTGAGCTAATTCCCCAATTGTCAAATTGCCTGCCAATATAATAATAAATTTTGATAATCAAATAAATATTTCTTATCTTATTGCATGATTCACTAATTATATTGAGGAGATAGAATGTCAGAACGTGTTCTTGCAATTAATCCGGGTTCTACCAGCACCAAGATGGCTGTTTTTACCCGGGATAAAGTGGAATTTGAATTAAAAGTCGATATGGATGAAACGCAGATATCAAAAGAGAATGTTTATAATGAATTTCTCTTTCGTAAAACGCAGATCGAAGAAGAGCTTGAAAAACATAAAATAGATAAAATTGACATTGTGATCGGCAGGGGTGGAATTCTTAAACCCTTAAAAAGCGGGGCATACAAGGTATGTGACAGCATGATCGATCATTTGAAGCATGCCAAATACGGAAATCATGCCAGTAACCTGGGGGCGCCGCTGGCCGCATATTTTGGGAAGAAATTCGCTGTTCCGTCCTATATTATTGATTCGGTTGTTGTTGATGAAATGACCGATATTGCAAAGATATCCGGAGTACCGCAGATCACGAGAAAAAGTCTTGCTCATACACTTAATATTAAAGCGACAGCAAGAAGAGTTTGTGACAATCAAGGCTGGGATATTGAAAAAGAAAATTTTGTTATAGCCCATCTCGGGGGCGGCATTACCGTATGTGCAATGAAAAAAAGCCGTAATGTCGATGTAAACAATGCACTTCTCGGACTTGGACCCTTTTCGCCCGAACGGGCCGGTGCATTACCTCTTGGCGGACTCATGGATATGGTGTTTAAACACCATATGGATGAAAAATCCCTGCGCCGTCTGCTGACCCGGGAAAGCGGATTGAAAGGTTACTTGGGTACCAATGATGTGCGTGAGGTAGTTGCGCGTATTCATAAAGGCGATAAAAAGGCAAAATTGATCCTTGATGCTATGCTATATCAGTTGCGAAAGGAAATCGGTGCTATGGCCGCTGTTTGTGACTTCAGTATTCGGGCTTTGATCGTAACCGGCGGGGTTGCTTACTCCGATTATGTGCAGGATAATCTTAAACAGCATTTGGGAAATCAATTCAACATTATTTTTTATCCCGGTGAAAATGAATTAGGTGCCATGGCTGATGGAGGATTTCGTATTTTGGATGGTAAAATGAATGTATATGATTATGAAAAGGATGAGGTATAATATGCGGTACAAGGATATCTATAAACGTGTAAATGCGGAAAATACCAAAACAATCAATGTGGTATTTCCCGGTTCAGCACCTATTTTTGAAGCTCTTGCAGTCGCATCCGGAAAAGGATATATAAAGACCCGGTTGTATGGTGTATCGGATACCATTCATAAATTAGCGGATGAGAGCGGACTGCAAAACTATGAAGTGATAGAGTCAAATACACCTGATGAAGCCATCTGGAATGCTATTGCGGATATTAGAGAAGGAAAAGGCGACAGCTTAATGAAAGGCGATATTGGTACCGCATCATTTTTAAGTCCGATCCTGAACCGGGAAAAAGGACTGCGGAAAGGGAAATTGCTATCGCATATTGCGGTCTGTGACAACCCCGGTTACCACAAACTGCTTTTTCTTACTGACGGGGCAATTAATATTGAATTGGATCTGGAACGTAAACGCACCATTACAGACAATGCAATTGAACTGACTGAGCGGATTCTTGGCGAAAAACCTAAAATTGCATTTGCCGCGATCATTGAAAAAATAAATTCCAAACTCCCTGAGACCGGAGAGGCCCGTATTCTCGCAGAGGAATACACGCAAAAAGGCTATGAAGCTGAAGGACCCATGGCGCTGGATGTCATTCTGAATGCCGAAGCAGCAGTAAAAAAAGGAATTGATTCAGCTATTTCCGGTGATGTTGACCTAATAATTTTTCCCGAAATAACATCCTGTAATTTTATGTTGAAACAAATGATCGAACTTCAGCATACACCGGTGGGCGGATTGATCTTGGGTGCGCAGGTACCTTTGATCTTATTATCCCGTTCCGATCGACCGTCTGAAAAATTGAATTCCATTGTATTAAGTATGATTTAAAATATCCGGGAAATAGACTTTTGAAATAAAACATGACTTATCCCAATTTTAATGCATTAAATATTTTTCAATATTTTTGAAGATTTTCCAAGAACGAACAAATTGATGAAATATTTTCTCATTGGAATACATGCAGAAAAAAATTAATTTAAAGAACGATGAAATTGCACATTTTAGGAACCGCAGCACAGTTGCCAACCCGCACCCGGAATCAGAATGCCTATTTATTGGAATGGTTTCATGAAGGTATTCTGTTTGATCCCGGAGAGGGAACACAACGCCAGTTTATTCTCGCAGGCATATCGCCCGGGAAGGTGCACCGTATTTTTATTTCGCATTTTCACGGCGACCATTGTCTGGGTCTTCCCGGTATGATGCAGCGTTTGTCATTGATGGAAGTACCCCAGACCGTAAAAATTTATTTTCCCGTGGAAGGACAACCGTATTTTGATGCCTTAAGTATTGCTTCGAAATATACCCATCGCATTAAATTTGAGATCCATCCGCTGAAAGCAGGGATCGTTGAAGAAACCGACACTTATCGTATTGAAGCCTTTTCCCTTAAGCACAGTACCCCCGTATTGGGATACCGTTTTGTACAGAAATCCCAATGGCGTTTTAATCAGACACTTTTGGATGCGTATGATCTGGATGGTCCACGCGTAGGAGAACTGGAAAAAAATGGTGTTATTATGCATCATGGAAAACAGCTTATCCGGGAAAAACTAAGCTATCAGACTCCCGAAAAAATATTTTCCTATGTGCTGGATACCGGAATGTGCGAAACCATTCCACCCCTTATTCAGGATGCGGATTGTGTGCTGATGGAAGCAACATACTTACATACAGAACAGGCTTTAGCAGATGAATTTATGCATATGACAGCGGAGCAGGCTGCCCGTTATGCCGGGGATAATCGTGTAAAGAAATTAGTGCTGACCCATTATTCAGAGCGGTATAAAGACCTGAATTTATATGAGAAAGCTGTTGAAAAGATTTTTAAAAATACGCATATTGCACATGATTTTGATATTGTCAACATTTAGTACGGAGAATACATGAAACGTCTAACCTGGGATGAATATTTTATTAATATCGCGGAGATGATCGCAACGCGCTCATCCTGCTTGCGAAGGCAAGTCGGTGCGGTTATTGTAAAAAATAAAGACATTGTATCCACCGGCTACAATGGTGCGCCTCAATATCAGAAAAATTGTCTTGAAATTGGCTTTTGTTATCGGGATTTACATAATATTACTTCCGGTACGCAGTTAGAACGCTGCCGGGCAGTCGGATCTCACGCTGAATCCAATGCCATTGCACTTGCAGCCCGGAACGGACATTCTACATCCAACAGTACAATTTATATTCACGGTCATGAATTTGTCTGCTACCAATGCAAGGCACAGATCGCTAACGCGAATATCAAACGGGTCGTTTTAAAAAAGCCGAATGGAGAAATTGAAGAATTACTGCCAGAACGTGACTGGACCGTGCATCCAATTGATGAGGAGAATTGCTCATGTTAAGAAAGATTGCCTTGCTTTATTTTTGTTCCTTGATGCTTCTGTCGGCTGTTGATCCGCAGTATTATATCCGGCGGGCAAATCAGAATTATAAGCAGATCGACGATATGATCGTTGACTTGCGCATCCGTTCGCGTATGCCACAGGCTACTATTCCGGATCGCGAAACAGTGGTGTATTTTATTCGTCCTGATTCACTGTTTACCGAAGACAATGTACCGTTGATGATTCCCCGTGAAGTGTTCATGATGGATTTGGAGCGCTTAGTTGATGATGCTACTTCACTGCGCGTTATTGTTTATGAGGAAGCACAAAACGATGTTGTCTTTATCGAAATGAAAAAACCGATAGAGGGTCGGGAGATCATATTTCTTGCTATGGTGGATACTACGCGCTGGATATTAACCCAGATGAAGATGATCGATAAACCCGAAATGGTAGCAGATATCAATTTCACACAGAAAGAAATTCTTCCCGGATTATATCTTCCGACAGATATCAGGATGATGATAGAGAGCAAGGAAACCGAGAAAAAGAAAGTACCAAATCCACGTGGGGGTATCCCGATTACTTCTTCCTTTGGATACATTGATCTAAAATTTAGCAATTATCGGATAAATACATTACAGACATCTATTGCAAGTCCGGATACGACAGTAATTCAGCCGGACACTCTGCAAGGTCAACAAGATACACTGCAAATAATAAATGAGCTAAAAAAATGACAGGTAAAACATGCACAATGTACTAAGTGTTATTTTAGGTGGCGGACGTGGTACGCGGCTGGCTCCCCTGACAACTGTAAGATCAAAACCTGCTGTTCCGATAGGCGGGAAATATCGTCTTATTGATATTCCTATCAGCAATTGTTTAAATTCGAATATCCGAAAAATCTATGTATTAACTCAGTTTAACAGCGAATCTTTGCACCGGCATATTAATCAGACCTATAAATTTGATAATTTTACCCATGGTTTTCTTGAAGTGCTGGCTGCATCACAAACCATTGAAAATATGGATTGGTATCAGGGAACTGCCGATGCGGTACGCCACAATTTAAACCATTTTGAAACTTATGGATTTGATCAATATCTTATTTTAGCGGGTGATCATTTGTACCGCATGAATTATCAGGAATTTGTTGCCCATCACCGTAATACGAATGCTGATATTAGTATCTCGGTTAAGCCGGTCAGCAAAGAAGAAGCAAAGGGCTTTGGAATTCTGAAAGTAAATAAAGATGGCCGTATTGTAAAGTTTGCCGAAAAACCCACTGATGAAGTTGTACTGGAAGAGATGAAGAGTCCGACAGGTGATCCCAATCGTCCTTACTGGGGATCCATGGGAATTTATGTCTTTAACCGTCAAACCCTGCGTAAGACCTTGCAAGATATTCCGAAAGATGATTTCGGAGGAGATATTATTCCGGGTGCTATTGACGATTATAAGGTTATGGCATTTTTCTTTAAAGGTTATTGGGAAGATATCGGAAGCATCAAGTCCTTTTATAATGCCAATATTAATTTTACGGAAATGAAGCCGGATTTTCCTTTTGTGGATGAACATTTTCCAATTTATACCCATGCGCGCATGTTGCCGGGGTCACGTATCAGCAATGCTGAAGTGTCTCATTCTTTAATTAATGAGGGTGGACTGATCCATGCTAAAACTATAAAAAACAGTATTCTTGGCGTTCGTGCAGTTGTTCGCGAAGGCAGCGAAATAATAGATAGTTATATTATGGGAAATGATTTTTTCGAAACGGATCATAAAGAAAGAATCCCTCTCGGTATCGGGAAAAACTGCCTTATCAAACATGCGATCATTGATAAAAATGTACGTATCGGCAATAATGTAAGAATTATTAATAAAGATCAGATAGATGATATCGAAACGGAAATCTATTATATCCGTGACGGTATTGTTGTGGTGAAGAAAAACGTAACAATTCCGGAAGGAACAGTAATTTAACGTTGATGGTTAAAAATTGAATGCTGAAAATATAGGGGCGAATAATTATTCGCCCTTACTGTTATTCACAACTATATTCGTTCTTTAATTATTGGCCATTAATTTCCGACAAAATGTTGGCTTAATGGTAATTTTGTGAAGTTATTTTGACAAAAAATGATCAGTTAATTTGATTTTCATTTCATCTTTTATACCGGGGTTAAAACCCCAATATTTGTTTAATGAATTGAACCACGGCTTAAAAGCCGTGGCTATTCAACCGTGGCTATTCAGCCGTG
>JAUXEL010000173.1 GCA_030620575.1 Fidelibacterota bacterium | reverse complement strand
GGTGGGGAGCGAAGACCTTTCGGCTGGAGCCACGTAGTGGACTACCGAATGGTCGATGAGCGGTGTTAGTGAAAGATAAGGTGGAGAAGAGGAGGGAGGGAAAGAAAAGAGAAGAGAAGGGGAGTTCGGAGTATGGGAGAAACGAATAATGAATATCGAACAAGAAATGTCGATTTTCGAGGTTTTCGAAATTCGCATATCGTTGATCCTTGTTCTGAGATCAATGGAGTAGAGAACGGTCCATATTTCGCTAAAGCTACGAATGGCGTGGCGTGACCGTTCCGTAACATAAACACCCCCCGTCGTCATCCTGAAAAGGTTGCCGGTGGCAATCTTATTCAGGATCTCTCTGGGAGTCACATTCCTCATTATTTTTAGCAATCACATTTCTTTCCATACATTCAAATACTGCAATCTCTCATACATTTAAAAATATTCTTGTATAAATTGATTTTTTTCAAGTTAAGGGCGGTATATTATATCAACTCAAAAGGAATTATCATGAGAAGACGATTGCATATGATTTCATGTCTGATTTTTGCGTTAGTAGCTACTCCCGTATTTGCACAAAACTACCCCAACCCCTTCAATCCAACCACAACTCTCCAATATGAATTACCTGAACAAACAGATGTCCAAATGATCATTTACGATATCTCTGGCCGCAAGATCAAACAGTGGTCCTGCCAAAACCAACAGCCAGGTACTTATGAAATTATATGGAACAGCACCGACCAAAACGGCAATGCAGTTCCCAGCGGTGTGTATATCTACCGCATGGTGGCAGGGGAATTTATGGAAAGTAGGAAAATGGTGTTGATGAAATGATTTTCATTTAATAAGGTAAAAAAAGAAAATAGCTTATATAAAAAAAGGAGCGATTAAAAACCGCCCCTAACTTTTTACTTCCTCCTACGTCAAGACTACGGAAGACAAGTTTTACTTTTATCTTTAATCTTGGCTATGCCGTCTTCATTTTCGAGCGAATCCACCTCACATACATAAATACAATAGGCAGACATACCAGATACATGAGGATACCATAAACACCGGAAGGCAGAGAGAATACCGATAACCCTTCCGCAGCGGGTAAAATGATATTTCCGATCGTGATACCCACGGTAGCGTTTTGAATTCCGGTAGCAATGGCTACTGAAACTGCCTGAGGTTCTTTCATCTTGAAAAGTTTAGAAGATCCATATCCCATAAGCAACATCACGATAATAAGCGCAATAATGCTGGGTCCAAGAATGGTGACATTATCAATAAAAGCTTGCCATTCGCTTACCAGCGCAGCAATAACGATCAGAGCAAACAAAATTGCAGAGATCTTGCTGGCGATAGGTTCAAACGATTTAGTGAACTTTTGTGCTTTGTGATGAGTTAATAAACCGATACCCACGGGGACCAATGTGATCAGAAACATAGTCAAGCCGAGGAATAATACATTGATCTCAGGCGCCTCCGCACCCATGAAATAATGAATGGCGAAGGCAGTTACAAGCGGCAATGTGAGCACAGTGGCAACACTAATTACGGCAGTATATGAGATAGAAAGTGCGATGTCACCTTTTGCCATCTTCGTGATAATGTTTGACGTAACACCACCCGGACAGCTGGCAAGGATCATGAGTCCGACTGCCATTTCTTTGGTTATGCCAAATAATAGAATAATGCCAAAAGCGACAAGAGGCAACAGCACCATCTGATTGATGATGCCAATGGCAAATATTTTTGGGTGTCGTGCTACATTCTTGAAATCGTTAATGGTCAGACCAAGCCCCAAACTAAACATGATAAATACGAGGGATAACGGTAAAATGATATCGATTATCATACCGGACTCCTTTTTTTAGTTTCATTTCCACACTGTTTAAGGTCTGTAAAAGATGGCAGACTGACGCTGTCCAATGATCACATACCCTCCTGTTGCTTTAATTTATGGTTTTTTTAGGACAATGCTACTCCTTTTTTTTAATGCGCGATTCTCGTCAATGAAAATAAACTTATTCCGGAAAAACTTGGGGCAAGATTTGGAAAAAAGTCGAGGGGGTTGCTCCGGAGAGAGAGTAAATTTACATAACGATAAATAATATTTAAAATACAATGGTAGTGACGTAATGTCTTACGCTTTTACATCACCGATGAAGTCCACGTAGGATTCTCTTGAAGAAACCATACGAACCATTAAAAAACCGAATAATCGATCAAGAAAATGTCTTGGATTTTAGACTTCTAATTATGTATTTTTTGGAAGTAACAATTGTTGCATTTAATACTTGAATCCAGGAAATAATTTTGCACTGTTTCAAAAAGGTTGAAAAACAATTTTTATTTCTGCTTGCCGGAAGATACAGAGTATATTGAATACATGAAAAATAAGGAGGAGAAAATGCTGCCAGAATTTTATCAGTTTCAACATCCCACTAAAATAATATACGGAGAAGGGCTTGCGTCCGATTTTTCACATGAACTGGAAGGGCTGAATGCAAAAAAATATTTTATGGTATCTGATCATGTAATTAATGATCTTGGACTCCTCAAAGAAATAAAGAAGGGGATTGAGAACGGGGGAATTTCTATTACCGGCCAGTTTTTGGATGTCCCGCAGGATGCATCGATAGAAACTGTCGAAGCTATCAGCAAACAGGCTACTGAAACCGGTGCCGAAGGGCTAATAGCGGTTGGTGGCGGAAGTGTCATCGATGCCACCAAGGCGGCCAATTTCACATTTTCGCATGGCGGAGATTTTATTGAAGATTATTCCGGTGCCGGGACACTGACCGAACCGTTAAAACCGTTTGTGGTTATCCCTACAACTGCAGGAACCGGAAGTGAAAGCACACTCGCCGCTATTATTTACGATGTAAAAAACAAGGTCAAGCTGGCCTTTTCCGATAGTTATCTTTTACCTGACCTGGCTGTTCTAGATCCCATGATGACCAAATCCCTTCCACCGGGTCTGACCGCTTCCACAGGCATGGATGCACTAACGCACGCTATAGAATCTTATGTCGGCATCGACACATCCCCTCATTCCGAGGCACTGGCCGTTGCTGCC
>JAUXEL010000107.1 GCA_030620575.1 Fidelibacterota bacterium | reverse complement strand
CATAGCGTAGCTATTTCCGGCAATTACGCCATCGTGGGGGCAGATGAAGAAGACGAAGATGCAAACGAAGAAAATACTTTATATGTTGCCGGGGCAGCCTATATTTTTGAACAAAGTGAACCGGCTGTCATAATTGAAGATAAGACAATTCCGGTAGAATTTGGTTTACAAAATGCATATCCGAATCCCTTTAATCCTTCTGTCACATTACCCTATAGATTATTAAATAATACTCAAACAATATTACAGATTTTTGACCTTCGTGGACAATTGATTGAGACCCTCTATAATGCATATCAATCTGCTGGAAAATATTCTGTTATATGGCAGCCCGCAAATATTAGTAGCGGCGTATATATTGTGCGTTTGCAGTCGGGAAATGATATCGCCATGCAAAAGATTGTGTATGTGAAATAACCTCACACAAAGACACAAAGAAACCAAAGACACTAAGAATAATATGAGACTTTAAATCTCAACATAAATAAAACCCTTTCCTTTTCGAAAGATGAAGAAGGGGTTTTTAGTTATAAATTACTTATCACTTATATCTTCTTCCTCCTTTCACTTCTAATTAGGATTTTATTTCATTTCATATTAAATTTGTTCGCTAAAATAATAAATGATCAAATGTGAAAAATGTGGGCTTTTGTCCGCTTTGTTCGCTTTAATGAAAAAACTGACATCAGGGAACAAGGAGATTTGATGAAGATCATCACCATCGCACTCGGCGGCAACGCTTTGGGAAATACGCCTGAAGAACAACAGATAAATATTGATAAAGCAGTTCCCTCTCTGGTGGATTTGATCACACAGGGACATAAGATCATCCTGACTCACGGAAACGGACCGCAGGTTGGTATGATATATAAAGCATTTGAATACGGGGCTTCGAATGCAGATCGCATTTGCCGCCTGGAGCTTCAGGAATGTACCGCAATGAGTCAGGGTTATATCGGTTATCATTTGCAAAAGGGCATTAAGAAAGAACTGCGGCGACTCGGTATGCCCTGGCATGTTTCCACAGTAATTTCTCAAGTGGAGGTGGACAAAAACGATCCCGGTTTTACTTCTCCTTCCAAGCCAATTGGCGACTTTTACACCGAGGCGGAAGCCCGGGCAATCATGAACGCACATCCCGATCAGGTATTTAAAGAAGATGCCGGACGTGGCTGGCGACGGGTTGTAGCATCGCCTAAACCAAAATTTATTGTTGAACAGGACTCTATCCTCAATTTGCTTGATCATAAATTTATCGTTATTGCCTGTGGCGGCGGCGGTATCCCGGTCATAAAGGATGAAACCGGCAATTATCAAGGTATTCCCGCAGTCATTGATAAGGATTTTACCGCAGCGATGCTGGCGGAATTGGTGGGAGCAAATTATTTGTTCATCCTTACTGCGGTTGACTGTGTATCCCTTCACTTTGGGACAAAAGAGCAACAAGATATTAAGAAAATGACAGTTAAAGAAGCCCGGTATTATGCGAAAGAAGGGCAATTCTCTCCCGGCAGTATGTTACCGAAAATAGAAGCCGCCATCCGTTTTGTGGAATCGGGCAAAAATCGTAAGGCAGTCATTACTTCTCTCGGGAAAGCGCATTTGGCCATGTCCGGAGAGGTTGGGACCTTAATATCGAATTGACCAAAAAACTTCCCCCCAAGATTTTTTAGCTGTTTTTAAAGCTTTTTAACGAGAAAAGCTTTTTAACGAGAAAAGCTTTTATTTAAGCTGGTTATTGCAAAAACTTGCCTCAAGTTTTTATATTCTTATCGCTTCGGGTTGTCTTTATTTGTAAGTTAGGGATGAGTATATGAAAGATTATTTATGAAAAAATCTTTTTGCGGTGTCAATGTTTTTATTCTTACGCTTGTTCTTCTTTGCTCTCCATTTCTGCAGGCGTCGGATTCCATATATATCAGTATTCGGGATACTGAGCTGTTTACTTTCACAGAAGATTTTTACGGCATTGCGTATAGTAAAAATACCTACAACGATACTATAGCATTGAACAAACTGGAAAAACTGGATTTAAAATGGTTGCGTCTTTGGGCCTATCCCGAAGATTTTCATCCGGAACCCGGCGTATGGGATTGGACAATTCTGGATCAACAGATCAATGAAGTGCATGATTTGGGATATGAAATCATTCTTTGTCTATTCCAATCACACGATTGGTTTACCGGCACTCCTGAAGATGGTTGGTGGAACAATGACACCGCCGTCGCGGAATGGCGGATTACTGCCAGTGGACTTGCCACGCGTTACCAGGATCGGGTCAAGATGTTTCTGATGTTTGATGAAGTAAATTATTTATTCCCTGACCGCGATGATTACATGACCTTCAAACAATGCGCTGAACTCTATGTAGCAGCTGCTACTGAAATCAAGAACGTGAATCCGAACTTGCTTTGCGGCGGTCCCTCCGGATACAGTGGCTGGGAGAATGGACACTGGGGAAACTACGTTATTGCCGAACCCGGCGGTGCGACCTTACTTGATTTTATTTCGGTCAATCAATTCATCACCTGGGATCCGGAAGAAGGCGATGCGGATGTAATGGATCATACGATCTGGTACGAAGAAGGTCCGAATAAAATCAGGGAAATGATGGGCAACAATTCTCCTGATATGTTGGTACTGGACGCCTACAATGTTAACGGACTTTGGCAATATCAAGGTGAATTGTGGACCGATCCGCGTAACACAAATTTATTCGCGGGCATTTATCATGCCGCCGCAAAATTACATAGCGCAAAAGGCAATTACGATATCACACTACACTGGAAAACCCTTGGCGGTTACGGTGTTCTGCGTTGGTATCCCGACTTTGAGGAAAATCCGCCCTATTACTGCTGGCGTTTTCTTATTGAAACCGCGGATGTTACACCGGGCTCGGTGCTGATCGATGCGCAAAGCACAGAAACTCCTAAGACAGTTGCTCATCATGGTGGAATGAATGTGGATTGCTATAGTGTACAGCCTTTTGCCATTAAAAATTCAGACGATAATGTCCGGGTTGTATTGATCAACAAATATCAGGAAACCAAAACCATTAGCGTACAAACCCCGGAAAACATGAATCACTACAAATTGTACCGCTTCGATGCTGATCGCATTGAAACCTCCATGGATATGTTAAGTTGTAGCGAGACGGAAGAGATCCTTACGATCAGTTGTCCCCCGATGAGCGTCACAGTATTGCGTTACGGACCTGAAACTGCGGTGGAGATTTCAGAATCATCCCGTTCTGCAGGTTTTTACTTATATCAAAACTACCCAAATCCTTTTAATGCAGGTACAGTTATCCCCTACCGCTTAATTCGGGATGAAATGGTGGAAATAAGTATTTATAATCATCGTGGAGAAAAGGTTCAGACACTTCTGCAGAAAACGCAGCAAGCGGGAGAATATACGATATTCTGGAATGCTAAGGAATACTCAAGCGGTATCTATTTATGTCGGGTACAAGGTAAAGATGGTCTTACTGTGAAAAAAATGCAATTAGTAAAATAAAATTGAGAAACTAAACTCCTAAACTTCTAGCCCCCCTCCTTCGCCCCGAGGGATCGGGGCTTCAGTCTTCACTACGTTACGCCCGACAAGTCTCGGAGAGCAGGCCTAAACCTCTAAACTCCTAAACCCCTAAACTTCTTATTCTTCTATTATTCGTATCCAAATTCTTCAAGATAGAATCCCAGTTCTTTTTTTATACGCGTTTTTATTTCGGGTGATAATTCTTTAAAGATATTTTTTTTATATTCCTTTACAGAATTAATATGTTTTTTGATCGCAGGCTCTGCTTCTTTGAAGCCGGATAAGTTCAATGTCTTATAGATATTTTTTACTGTTTCATAGGGATGTTCGGCCAATTCGGTATAAGGTACTTCGATCAAATTACCTTCGGGAACCAAATGGCGGTCATCCTGATATTTTCTCAGGGTCTCACGGGCTACATAACAAACTAAATCCTGAATTTCCTCATCGCTAACATCATGAAAAAACTGTGTTCGAACCACTTTATCATACATATGTAAGGTAGATAAGAATATCGTATAGGGATCCCTGTGCAAATAAATAAATTTGGCATTGGGAAATAATTCCAATAATTCTTTTACTCGTCCGGTGTTGTGAGGATTTTTTAAAAGTAGCGGTTTATTGTCATTATACAGGCTGATATTCTTTAGCAGATACAGATAATCTCGTTGCCACAACTTCTTTTCTTTTTTTGTAATCCCCTTAAAAATATTATACTTATCAAAATACATGCGATTGCGTGGAAAGAAAAAGGTGTGCATTCCCGAACGGGATGAAATCATCGTAAAAGGTTGTTCTTCCTCTGCAGGATAATAGGGGGAAACCTTTACATTGTCTTGTGAGCGTTCTTTGGGGAAAAAGGGACGAGATAAAGCACGGACCAGTTTTTTGCTCAATAATGCAACGGTAAAAACAAAGGTCTGATAATTGCAAAGATAACCGAATTGTTTGTCTTTATGCATGAGATTATGCAGGAATGTGGTCCCGCTGCGCCAATGACCAATAATAAATACCGGGGCTTGATCTTTGTAGTTTATGCGTTTAATTTTTTTGCGATTGAATTGTATCTGTAACCATTGAAGCGGTCGGCTTAAGTAACTCATAAACGCGATCCGTCGTGCCATTGGGCGGTAACGTTCATCGATAGTATTTTCATGTTTTAATTTTCGCCACACATTCGGGCGCACCAGATACAATTGATGTTGGCTGATCGTATATCTTTTCTTTTTACCTTTTTGATCGTTCTTGATAATATCCATATTACTTACTTGGGTTCTGAATTAATTCAATAATTTTTTCAACATCTTTGTTCCCGACTTGCATTATAAGATCAGGATGTTCTGGTGCTTCATAGGGTCTGTCTATTCCGGCCAAATGTTGAATTTTCCCTTGTTCAGCTAAGCGATACAGGTCCGGCTTGTTCTTCCGGCTTGCCTCAAGATCAGCTGCCATGTAAATAAGCTTGAAGCGTTGCTTTCCAATAATTTCGGCAATCTGTTTCCGGGTGGATTCCAGGGGGGAAATAAATGTGCAGATGGTAATAATTCCCTGCTCATTGAGCAGATTACAAACTTCAGCAACACGCCGCAGGTGTTCCGCGCGATCTGTGGACGAGAAGTCCAGTTCCCGGGATAAGCCCGAGCGCACATTATGACCATCAAGAAGGACTGTTACATAACCCAGATCAAAAAGCCGTTTTTCCAGCATATAAGCAACATCTGTTTTTCCGCTACCGTGCAATCCGGTAATCCAGATGGTTTGACCGCGTTGTTGGTATTTCTCTTCACGTTTATTCTTACTGACAAGACTTTCTCCTTCGGCGATCTTTTTTTGGTCAGTTGCCGAAATGCGATTAGGCATATCTTCACTGCTGATCCGGTCAATGATCATTCCCACTGCAGAGGTATTGTGGGTTACAGGATCAATCAGAATAAAGGATCCTGTTTCCCGGTTCTTTGCATAGGTATCAAAGAAAAGGGGTTTACTGGCAGTGATTACCACCCGGCCGATTTCGTTTAATTTAAAATGATCCGCTTCGGCATGATGCAGAGTATTAACATCAATTTTATAGCGAATGGTATCAATTCTGGCTTTGGATGTATTGGTGGTTTGCTTGATAATAAAATGCATGTTCGGGTTCATATCTTCTTCATCCATCCAGACCAACATGGCTTCAAAGTGCCGTTCAATACGGGGTTGGT
>JAUXEL010000030.1 GCA_030620575.1 Fidelibacterota bacterium | reverse complement strand
TCTTCCTAAGACCGCTTGGCCTCCGACTTGCTTCCCTGCTTCCCTGCTTTTTTGCTTCTTCGCTGATTACTAATAAATAAGCTTTCCATTTTCCCGCCAGAAGCCTAAATTACAAAATGGGAAAAATTCCGGAATACCAAATTGAAAAAATTAAAGATTCAAATGATATTGTTGATATTGTTTCTTCTTACCTTCCCCTGAAAAAAAAAGGGGCAAATTACTGGGCCCGCTGTCCTTTTCACGATGAAAAAACCGCCTCATTCTCTGTCAGTCCATCCAAACAGATCTACCACTGTTTCGGCTGCGGTGTTGGCGGCAATGTTATCAATTTTGTTATGGAATATGAAAAATTGAGTTTCATGGAATCAATTAAACTCCTGGCTGAGCGTGTCGATATTCCATTGGAATTTGAGCAAGTATCCCCGCAGGAGCAAAGCGACACCGGAAAACTCCGTGAAATGCATGTTCGTGCCATTGAATTTTATCATCAGTATCTTCTTTCTGAAGCCGGAAAACCCGCCTTGAACTATTTGACATCCCGCGACATTAGTGAAAAAACCATCCGTGCCTTTAAGTTGGGATATGCACCGGATTCCTGGGATTTTTTGGTATCCAAATTAGCGGAATCATACGCGGCAGACCTTATTCAGCAGAGTGGCTTAGCGGTAAAAGCGGAAAAAGACAGCAGATTATTCGATCGTTTCCGGGACCGGATCATGTTTCCAATCTATGACGAACGGAATAATGCTGTGGGATTTGGCGGTCGTCAAATGCATGATAATAAAGACGATGCAAAATACTTAAACTCACCCGAAACACCCATTTATAATAAACGAAAGATCCTTTACGGCCTTCATGTCACCCACGATGTTATCCGCAAAGAAAAAAAGGCCCTGATCGTGGAGGGATATTTAGATTTCCTTCAGCTTTACCAGCATGGATATATCAATGTTGTGGCCGGTTCCGGCACCGCTTTTACTACAGAGCAGGCACGACTGTTGCATCGCTATGCCGATGAGGCTGTGCTCTGTTACGATAGTGATGAGGCGGGACAGAAAGCCGCAGTACACACCGGGTTCACTGTGTCCGCACAGAAATTGGAATGTTCTGTCCTTGTTTTGCCAAAAGGTGAAGACCCCGACAGCTTTTTACGTAACGAAGGTCCGGAAGCCTTTTTCAAAAAAGAGGCAAGTGCTCTTCCACTGATGGAATTTCTACGTACATATTACCATCCTTCCAAATTATCACCTAAAGAAAAATCTGATACAATATCCGGGCTTCTCGAAGAGATCCGACAGTTCAGTGATCCGGTTTACCGTGAAATGTTTGCGCAGGAAATTGCAAAATTGTTTTCTGTTGATGAACAGACCTTTTTACGTCAACTAAATCGACAGACCATGCGTCGCTCCGCCGCCGCGAAAGAAACCTTTACAGGTGAAAAACCCAAGCACTTCAAAGATCGGGGAGAAGCGGCAGAATATTTTTTGTTGCAATTGCTGGTGAACGGTGATGTCCGTACCCGGAAAGCAGGCCTTCGCTATTTATCCCCTGTGTTATTTAGACATTCCTTTCTGAAACAGGTATTGGAAGAACTTCTTGCAGTGCTTAATAAAAATGTATCCATTGCCCCCGGCCATATTCCGGATAAGGTTCACGATGATAAATGCCGTAACTTTATTATTAAATTATTAATGGAAGGCCAAAATTCAATAAACCAGGAAATGACCTTTGTTGAAAGTCTAAAGCAAATTGAACTGCAAATTCTTAAAGATGAATACAATCAACTTACTGAACAATTAAAGATTGTAAGCCCGACTGAGTCCATCGATATTATAAAAAAACAAATGGAAAATGTGAAAGCGCAAAAACAACTGGATATTTTGTACACTGGTGAGATCTTTAAGGAAGTTGACGCATGAAATATAAACACGTTGCGTTTTATTCAATTATTATTTATTTAGCGTCTGTTCTGTGGCTGCGTTTTTTTGCGGGACATATATTTACTTTCCAATATGACCATGAACCGGTCTTTTTATTTACCCGTGAATATATATTGACGCAATTGACCCTGTCGGGAGGATTATCGGAACTGATGGCACGGTTTATCATGCAGTTTTATGTAAACCCCTGGCTCGGCGCAGGTGTTTTATCATTAATGATCATGCTATTACTGGTATTTGCCTGGCAGCTTACTAAGCAGCATATTGGTATTACTCTTCTGTTTTGGGTTGTTGTGCTGGCTTTTATTACTATTCCAACAGGAAATATTGCGATACTTATTGCCCTGTATGCTGTGATAAAAACGCTGGCTGTAGAACAAAAATTTCAATCACCGACAGGAATATGGCTGTTTCGTTTTATTGCGGTTCCATTGTTATTATTGATTGCAGGATCATGGGTGTGGCTCTATGTGATTTGCGTTTCCTTGCGGCATGTTCTTCAAACACGAAAAATGTCCGGGCTTGTTGCCGGGTTTTTGGGAGCAAGCTTGTTGTTTGCTCTTCTTTCCTACCGCTTTTTATGGGTCATTTCTCCGCACATGTTCTTTTTAGGCTTATTCCCTTTTGACAGTTTGACCGGTATCGTCCTAACCTTTACGGTTCTGTTAATTATTTTTTATTTCACGCTGCCCAAGTTCAATCATAAAAATGTTACGATTATTTTTTCCGTTATAGCAGGGATCGTGCTTATCGTTATTACAGTGATAAATCTGACAAATCCTCAACGGACTACGGAACGCTGGCGCGGATATTTAAAAACAGAACATTATTCTGATGTTATTGCGGAAGCAAAAAAGACAAGCAGCTTAAACAGAATTCAGACCTTATATGTTAATTATGCATTGGCAAAAGATGACCAGTTATTTGATACAATGTTTTCCTTTCCACAAATGTATGGCACCGATGGTCTTTTACCCAATCCTCATAGGGGCATTACGACCCGCAATATTGATGAATTTTGGTTTATTGGTGAGTTTTATTACGAGATAGGTTATTTTGATAAAGCGTATCGTATTGCTTGCGATCAACTGGTTTTTCATGGTGTCACCCCTTATTATACAAAGCTTATGATTAAATGCCTGCTTGCTGAAGGACATGTAAACAGCGCAAATAAATATCTGTACCTTATGGAGCATACCCTTTTTCATCGGAAGTGGGCACAACGGTACGGGGTAATAACACATGATCAAAATATGTATCTAAAAGAATTTGCTTCTGTCCTTCGATTCCGTTCCACAAAGAAAAAAATTATTTCGTACGATCCCAGTGCAAATTTACTTACCGCGCTGGAGCGGCAACCCGTTAATCCACTGGCTTTTTCTTATCTATGTGTATGGAATTTACTGGAAAAAAATCCGGCTTTCCTCGTTGATAATGTTTGGGTTCTTCGTGAATTAGGTTACAGTACATTGCCCAGGCACTACCAGGAAGCACTTCTATTATATCAAATATCACACCCCAATGAAACTATTTCTCTTGAAGGAATTAAGAGCAATCGGGATGTAGTCATGGAGTTTATAGATTTTGGAAATAAATTTTCTCAAGATAAAAAACCGGTATATTCTATCTACAAAAGCATGTTTGACGGCAGTTATCTTCTATACTGGTTTTTTACCACAAACTTTGAGGAAACATCATGAAAAAAATTATCTTTTGTTTAATTGGTATCGCTTTGTTTTTCTCTGCCTGCTCGCTTATCGACTCTGATGCGAAAGAAATATCACAGCTGGCCTGTATTTACCCTGATTATCAACAACTAACAATACCCCCGAATATTGCTCCTCTGAATTTTATAATTCAGGAAGAGGGTGTGCGATATAAAGTTCGTTTTTCGGATACAGGCGGTCAGAATTTTACGGTTTCGTCCCGAAACGGAAAGATCCATATTCCGCTAAAGAAATGGGCAAAGCTCCTGGATGCCAATAAGGGCGGTGATATTACTCTAAATATGTATGTAAAACATGGCGGCCGGTGGTTTCATTATTACCCTGTTACCCATCACATTGCGATGGATCCGATCGATCCGTATTTAAGTTATCGCCTTATCCATCCGCAAACCGGATCATGGAAAAAAATGGGTATATATCAGCGCGATCTGCGCTCATTTAAAGAAACAACCATCATTGAGAATTCCACTTTGGATAACAGCTGCGTAAATTGCCATCATGTCGCGGCAAATGATGGGAATAATTTCATGTTCCATGTCCGCGCGGGTCAGGCAGGGGGAACCTATATTTCCCGGGATGATGAAATACAAAAAATATCTCCTGAAATTTATGATCTCTACAACAGTGTTGGTTATGCCTGGTGGCACCCGAACGGACGTTTTATTGTGTTTTCCACTAACTCGGTAAACGGACGGGATGTAAATCAGCAAAGTATTCACCTTATTAACGGAGCAGACAGTAAATCTGATCTGCTTGTGTATGATATTGACAATAATGCTTTTTATACGGACAGTTTAGTGTTTAACAGCAAATACTGGGAATCATATCCAACCTGGGCTCCGGACGGGAAAACCATTTATTATTGCCGTGCACGCGCCATTGATGCAAAAGATCATGACGACCTGACTCACATTCAATATAATTTAATGAAAGTTGAATTTGATATTGAAACACACACATGGTCTACCCCGGAAACGGTTATTGATGCAGTCTCGATGAACCGCTCCATTGCCTTTCCCCGAATATCTCCCGATGGACGTTTTCTGATGTATACACTTTATGATTACGGTGTTTTTTCCATTTTTCGTAGAATTTCCGATTTGGCAATGTATAATATCTCTAAACAGGAAACACAGATGCTGGATATGATAAATACCCCGGAAACCGACAGCTATCACAGTTGGTCGTCGAACGGAAAATGGGTTGTGTTTACCAGCAAATATCCTGATGGCGAATGCGGGCGCCCATATATTGCCCCTGTTAATACACAGACAGGCCGTGTTTCTAAAGCATTTATTCTACCCCAGAAGGATCCAACCTTTTATAGTCGCTTTATTTTATCATATAATTTACCGGAATTGTATCATACGCCCAATACCTTCTCCCCCTATTCTCTCGTAAAAGCAACGCAACAACCCGGCATTCCCGCAACAGTAAAAAAAGGTCCGGGAACCGAAAGCTATCACAAGAAAAAAACAGAAAAAACCTCGCTTTGGCGGGCGGGTTAGATATTTAAAATAAAGATTTTATGAAAAAAATTATTTTTACTGTTTTATGTATCATGTTTTTTGTTTCATTGTCTGCAAATGAGACCGGTTTTAAGGGCATTCATCAAATCGAATGGGAAGCTCACTTGCTTGACGCGGACCAGCAGACCTTCCAAAAAGTGACGGACATTAATATTCTGCCCCTGCAGGTACGAAGCAGTGAACAGCCCGGATTGACCCACGCTGTATTTGGATATCTTCCTTACTGGAAACGCAATTCCGCTCCGCCATATTTTGATTACAGTGTTTTATCTCATATTGCTCTGTTTGATTTTATGGTTTCCACCTCTGGAACTATTAGCGGATATCCCCTCGGATGGCCGGGTGACTGGGTAAATACGATGAACACCGCTCATGCTAATGGTGTGAAACTCATCATGTGTGTGGTGGAATTTGATGATGATGATATTCATGCGATCATTAATAGCCCAACTGCAACTCAGACTTTTTATGAAGAGGTTGAGTCCATTATTAATCTTTACTCTCTGGATGGTGTTAATATTGATTTTGAGGGTCCGCAAACCGTAGACCGCGGCGTTCCAATGAACAGTTTTATGCAGGGGCTCACTAATTATATTCATACGCATATCGGTCCGGAGCAGGAAATTTCATTTGCGGGACCTGCCGTAAACTGGAGCGGTTGGGATCTGCCTGGATTGGTAGATGCTTGTGATTATGTTTTTATTATGGGATATGCCTATTGGTGGAACGGTGCATCTACAACGGGACCTTGTGCTCCGATTACAGGTTCAACCTATAATCTGGTTCAAACACTGATCAGTACCGATAGGGGTTACGGCGGCTGTGATAAATCAAAACTTATTTTGGGTCTCCCTTATTATGGAAACAAATGGAAGGTTAACTACAATGATCGTGCTACAGAAAATGTCGCTACTCTGGCAACCGGATCCTCCGTTTTTTACGCCACTGCGAAAGATTACTATAATACCTACGGGAAACAGTGGTCTACCCGCTATGAAGATGCCTGGACTTATTATCAAAGCGGAGACGATTGGTACCAAGCCTGGTGCAACGATGCAGAAAGTCTGGATGCCAAAGAAAAACTGGTTTTCTCACATAACCTGATGGGAACCGGAATGTGGGCATTGGGTTATGACGAAGAACATACCGAACTTTGGCAAATCCTTAGGGATAACTTTTATCAAATTCCCGATTCTCTGTTGATAGATAATTTTGAAACCGGATTCGATCACTTTTACCGGCCTCCGGCATATAGCGGTTCTACGCATGGTATTCACGATGACTCATTTATTGATACGACCCGTGAGGAAGCATACTTTGATCAGCATGCCTTAAAAATTGTACTCAAAGACGATACAGAAACAAATGAAGATTGGAAAGTTCGCCTGCTCTCCGGCGGAGGAACACCGGCTAATAATGTCCTGATACCCCGTGACCGAGAAATCCGCTTTGCCTTGAAGACCGGTCAAGCCGGTGCGGAAGTTGCCCTACTGATTGATGATGCGGGTTATGAAATGGAAACATCGTATCGCCAGTCGATACCGGGTGATAATTGCTGGCATACCTACAGTGTTTTTCTGGACTCCGCGGAAATGTGGGAAAATTATTCAAACGGAAACGGAAGTATCGATGCAGATTATGTAACTTTGGATGCTTTGCTGTTCTATGCTCCCAATCAATCGCAGGACCGGATATTTTATCTGGATGCTTTGCGAGCCATATCCTCCTTTGAGTCTTCTTTGCCGGACATTACAGCATATCCCGGGCAATATCACCTGTTCCCGAATTATCCCAACCCCTTTAATGCGTATACGGTACTTCGATATCAGCTCCACGCTCAAGGCAAAGTAAACATATCTATCTATAATATTAACGGTCGGCATGTCGCAACCCTTCGTGATGAACTGCATACTGCGGGAGAATATACTGTTGATTGGAACGGCATGGCGCAATCCAGCGGAATGTATATTGCTGTCATGTCTGTAAATGGTGTGCCATATACATCACAGAAACTTATCTTGATGAAATAATACTTACAAAAATCAAAAACACAATTGTCATCCTGAACTTGTTTCAGGATCTAAATATTTTGATGAGATAGTAAAATATCCACAATTATTTTAAGTAAAATATTATTTTTGAGTAATAATGTGCTCAAGCTCACAGTATATTTTAAGAAATTATATTAAATTGGTTTCTTGGGAAATAATGCTATGAAAGATGCATATACTTATATTTTAACCAATAAAAATCGAACTACACTTTATATTGGTGTGACAAATAATTTAACGCGTCGAATGTCTGAACATAAATCCGGGAAAGGTTCAAAATTCTGTGCAACATACAACATAGATGTTCTTTTGTATTTTGAACATTACAATCAGATGTTTGAAGCAATAAATCGAGAAAAACAATTAAAACGATGGCATCGTGAGTGGAAGTGGAATTTAATAAAAGAAATGAATCCCGAATTAAAAGATCTTTCGAAACCTTAATTTGATAAGATTTGTTAGAAAATACTGAAAAACACAAAAAACCGAATGCGATTGATTATAATATTAATATTTCATATCCAATACTGGGGTCCTGAAACAAGTTCAGGATGACGTGCTTATCGGTGTCTATAATTTGATTCTTATTTTATAAATAACACCGTCCGCTTATCTGAAACGGACATGGACGTAAATGCGCCCAATGCATTATCAATATTGACGCGAAAATCATTGATAGAAGGGTAGCGTATTAATCCGGTGGTCATGACCATTTGTTCAAGGCTCTTGTAATCTAAGTAGGAGTCAGAATATGCAATGATCGAAACATCCAATTGCAGGGTATCCGGGTTATAGTCTGAATAAAGATATTCATAAAACCTGTCCAGATCAAACAGATCATTATAATTACTGGAATCATAGGCCCAAAACGGATCGCGCACCTGTTCGGTTAGAAATTCGTATGTGTACACTCCCCAATTACTGCGATAAGTTATATCAAATTTAACATTATATGCACCACTGATATTGTTCCATCTTAAAGTATCTGCTTCAGGATTTGAAATGGATATCCAAATGGTATCGGTGGCAGGATGCATCCAGGTAATGGGCGGTAAAGCTTCTTCGCTTGCGGTTGCGGTTTCAAACTCTTTGGTTTCAACATATAGATCATATTCTTCACCGGCAATAATGGTGATAGTAGTGTCTTCCATTCTATAAATGCCCTGTATTTTTTCAATAAAACGAATGGAATCCGTGCCGTGAATAAAGTATACCTCAGCATCGTTTACGGCATAAGAAGTATCAATATAAAAGGTCTGATATGTAATGGTATCACCGGATGAAGGATTATAAAATTCATGATAGATAATGCTGTCCAGTTCATAACGATCCGGTTCGCCGTAACCGGTGGTATGATACACACACACATAATTTAAGTCCGGATCAGCAGCGGAAACATTCGCATAAATATTTAAGTACGGCTCGTGGTAGATGTGTACTTCTTCAAGCACATCGCAAGCGACCATGAATATCATGATCAGGGTCAGAGTGATATTTTGTATATATTTCATTAGAATGAAAACTCCACACCAAATGTAGGTATTATCGGAAACATACCAATCGGCCGGCGATAAATGACAGAGGTATTTGTTTCCGGATCATATTCTTCATCATGATCTTCGTAAAGATAGAAAAAGACATTCCTGTGATTGGTTACATTAATAACATGAAAGTAATAGGTCGCTTTTTGTTTAAATAGTTTGTTCCGGTGGTTGATTCCCACATCCCAGCGGAAATAGGGCGGATAACGTTCCCCGTTCCGTTCTCCGTAAATCTCCATACGTTGAATCCATCCGGAAAGAGGATCTGTGTAATGAAAATTTCCGTAAATCTGCGAATAGGGATTTCCTGTACTCCAAACAAGAGCGCTACTGAAATACCAGCGTTTATCAATATCATACTGGGCAACAATATTCAAATTATGGGTGCGGTCATATTTGGGTGGATACCATCCCCCCGCTTCACTTTCGCGTTTCATAGTACGCGCAAAGGAATAACCGATCCAGCCGGTTAAATTGCCCGTGGTTTTTTTTGCAAGAAATTCAATACCGTACGAATATCCCTCTGCATCGATAAACGACATCAGGCTGGCACCGCCGATATCCTCATCCATCGTTATTAAATGATCATAATCCTTATAATATCCTTCGAGTGTAAATTGGATATTGTCATGCCAGTATTCTATTCCCAAGTTATAGTGAGTTGCCATACTGGGTTCCTGGTCATGCTGGGTGGGAAACCATAAATCAATAAAACGGATCATTTCATTTTCAAAATTTGCGGTTTGCAAGAACTGATATACTGTTCCCCCGGCTAATGTAAAAGCCAGCTTATCCGTTGCAAGATATTTAGCTTTGATGCGGTAATCCGGATACCATTTTGATTTATTTTTATAACGGGTTATACGAATTCCCGGTTGTATAATGAACAGAGGTGATGGTCTGTATTTTTCCTGAAAATAGAATCCCCATTCCTGTGATTGGTTGGCACTGTCCAGCAGGGAAAGTTCGTTCAGATCCGCACCGAGACTGAAATCAATATTTTTATGAAAAGCTCCGAACTTCATAGTGTGTTCTTTGTTAAGAAGCCATGTCATATCAAGACCTTCAGACCAATCGGTAATATAATCATATATACCTATGCTCATATTATTGGTGACGTCTACAGAATCATCTTCGTCGTAATATTCGTCTTTTAACAGGATGTCCACATTAAATTGGAAATGACTGCGTGCCACAAAAAATTTAGCGATCAGATCGGGTCTGATCAGCCAGCGGTGTTTCAAGCTGGTGGTGTTGTTGCCCCAGGTCCAGTCTAAACCGTAATATTCAAGGTCATAACCGGGCTTACCGGGTTCACCTTCGAGATATTCTTCTTTAAACCACAATACATCATTGCCGTAAAAACCGCTTAATGTGGTGCGATGTTTGTCGTTAATATCCACATTTACTTTTGCCTGAAAATCGTAAAAATAGTACGGAAAGCTGACGTCAATAGGGTATTGCGCGAATAAATTTATTCCCTGGCGTACGCCCTCCCAAATAGCATCAAAATAGGTTCGCCGCCCGGAGATCATAAATGAACCGTGTGGAATGGGTCCTTCAAATAATAATTTGGTCGATAGCAGGGAAACATTTCCGCTGCCGTGAAATTCCTCGGAATTTCCTTCACGGTTTTTAATATCCAGTACTGAACTCATGCGTCCACCGTACTCTGCCGGAAATCCCCCGGCTATAAATTCGGCTTCTTTAATTGCATCAGTATTGAAAGTGGAAAAAATTCCGCCAAAATGGTAGGGATTATAAACTGTAATCCCATCCAGTAAGATCAGGTTCTGATCGGGCGATCCTCCGCGCACATAAAGAGCGCTGGAAAAGTCTCCGCCTGTGGTTACACTTGGCAGCATTTGCAGAGCTCGGAACAGATCAGCTTCCACAAGTACCGGAACCGTGCGTAGCTGGGTTTGAGTCAGGGTAATACTGCTGATCTTAATATCCTGCTTGAATTTTGCACGTTCGGCAGTGACAATAACCTCTTCCATCTCAATTCCCTCAGGAATAAGGTCAAAATGGAGCTTGACACGGGCATTGGAGGCCACATTTATCAGGCGTTGCTCAACTTTGTGTCCAATCATGGATACAACCAGAGTATAGGTGCCTTCAGGTACATCTAAAATTATGTAATATCCGTCCGCGTTCGATACTGCACCTAAGGGGGTGTTTTCTAAAAAAACATTGACATAATGAATCGGTTCACCGTCTGCTTTATTGCTGATGAATCCCGAAACAGAACCCGGAGCAGCTAACAGCTGACCCATAAGTAGGACTCCAACAATGATAATACCGATTTTTTTCACATTATTTCCCGAATTTCGATGAAAAGTAATATAATGAAAATGTTGTAAAAAGGAAGCTTTTTAATTATTTTAGTCGCGTATTACGAAGGTGAAGTATGAAAAATTTTATATTTATTATCTCTGTGATAATGATGATCCTCAGTTTTAGTTCCTGTACCAATCCGGTTAATGATGTTGACGACGCCGAGCTGCACACCTACGGATTGTTCCCTTCGGATAATAATACCTTTACGATATTTGCTTCGAAATCCAGGTATGATTCTGATTCCTACGATTATATTGATTCGCTTCTGTTTTTTAAGATTGATACTGCCAGTACTATACTTGAGCGGCATGGGTTTTCAACACTTTACCGTCCTTATATTCAACAAGTATTTTTACTGAACAATGGGAATATCATGATCTTTGGAAACATCAATTCCTATTTTAGTTCAGGTACTATCTGGGAAATTTCGCTAACAGCTACGGTTGAGTGGGAATTCCAGGTGCCAAACGGAATATATGGGATAAGTCCTTCTCGGGACGGCAATGTGTTTTTGTTTGGCACTCAGTATAACGAGGGTCAATATGAATCCAATTATCAGGATCTGTTATGTACGAAAATGTCAAGATCCGGAGACACACTTTGGACAAAAATATTGGACATAAGTTCACGCGAAAATTTTACTGCCGGTATTCCTACAGCTGACAACGGATGTATTGCCCTGGGTATGGGATTGGTTGAAAACCGTTCTTTTGATATGCTTGTCACCCGATTTACAGAAGCCGGAGATACTATATGGACAGGTAGTTATGGCGGGGAGTATTATGATAAGCTGACTTTTGCAACGGAACTCTCGGACGGTTCATTTCTGTTTACGGGTGAACTGAATGTGTACGATTCTACTAATGCGGACTGGAGTTTATCCTCCGGGCAACAGGTGTACCTGATAAAAGTCACCGCCAACGGCGAAACGGAATGGACCCGTGCAATCGGCAATAGTTTGCGTGAGCACCCAAATGCAATTATTGAGGTTTCTGACGGTGGCTTTATTTTACTGGGTACCCGGGATCAAAGCTATGCGTATTTATTTGATGAAACCATCGGCTGGATCAATAAGATCAGTCCCGGCGGGGATATCCTCTGGGAACAGGAATTTGAGTCTATATTACCTTCCGGAGTTCATGAAACATCCACGGGAGAACTCTTTGTTATTGCCTCTAATACAATATCACCTTGGCAATACGGACCGGATATGAATCTCATCAAACTGTCTTCCTCGGGAACTATTTTATGGAACAGGGTATTGACACCCTAATTGGAGTGTGGGGGTTCGGAGTGTGGGGGTTCGGAGTGTGGAAGTGAGGGAGTTTGAATAAGGGAATGTCGAAGTATTATATAATGGAGAAAACATGATATATTTTATTGCAACGGTTATTGTTTTAAGCATTTTGGTCTTCGTTCATGAACTGGGACATTTTTTAGCGGCAAAGTCGGTTGGCATTCGCGTAGAAACCTTTTCCATCGGTTTTCCGCCCACAATATTTAAACGTAAAAAAGGTGACACGGAATATGCCATAGGCGCCATTCCTTTTGGCGGCTATGTTCGTATGTCCGGTATGGTTGATGAAAGTTTTGATACCTCTCTTGAAGGTACACCCCCACAACCTTGGGAATACCGTTCTAAACCCGTCTGGCAGAAAATTTTTGTTACCATTGCGGGGATTCTCATGAATTTGATCCTGGCTATTACGCTCTTTTCGCTCATGAGCGGTATTCAGGGAATTGCGGTATCCGGTCCGGAACCTGTTTTAGATACGATCTATGAAAATACTCCTGCTGATAAAGCGGGATTGCAGTCCGGCGACCGGATCGTCAGCATAGACGGCAACAGCATTTCCACCTGGGATGAGATGGCAAAATATATCCGTTCAGCCGGCGACCGGGAAATCATCATTACATATTTAAGAGATTGGCAAGAGCAGGAAATTTCACTCACGCCTATATTACAAAAAACCATACAGGACGGTAATCTTGTACAGGTCGGTGTAATCGGCGTTTCCCCTAACGTTACCATGGAGAAGCCCGGATTCTTCGGTGCTATTGGACAGGGATTTAAAACTACCGGATACTGGTTGAACATGACTTTTGTTTCCCTGAAATTACTGGTAACCGGACAGGAGAGTTTTAAAAATGTCGGCGGGGTCATCTTTATCGGTCAGTTGGCCGGGGAATCGGCAAAAGCCGGTATTCTGCCTTTCATGGGGCTTATTGGTATTTTGAGTGTAAACTTGGCACTTCTGAATATTTTACCCATCCCGGGACTTGACGGAGGACACATTATTATCGCAATTGCAGAGGGTGTTATGCGCCGGGAAATAAAAATAAAAACCAAAATGATCATTCAGCAGATTGGTATGTTTTTACTTTTCGGATTGTTAATTCTTGCTATTATCAATGATGTAGCCCGGCTTTTTCACTAATAAATAGTTGCGCCGATTTTCCCCCACATATTTTTAAGAATCCGAATAATAGGCCTAATGGTAAAAAAATGAGGCTAAAAACATTATAATCAACTGAAAGTTGGGAAAATAAACAGGGTTTCTTATTTTCTAAATAAAAAAATGGCAAAAAAGACATCCAAAATATGGGTGCAATAAAACACAAAATTTTATCTGGCCCCGAATTAATCGGGGGAAACCCCATTTCTTTTTGAACTCTTTATCCCCGCCTTAAAAGGCGGGGCTATTCATAAATATTTTCTTCATCTCCTCCATCATCCCGAATCAAGTTTGGAACAGGCTGTAACTGTTCATTAAATAGCTACAGATAGATGACTATAGTTTTTTGAATAAGCACAACTTTTTGAGTTGCCACGGCTGAATAGCCACGGCTTTTAAGCCGTGGTTCAATTCATTAAACAAATATTGGGGTTTTAACCCCGGGATAAAAGATGAAATAAAAATAAAATTAACGAATCATTTTTTGGCTAAATAGCCCCCTTTTTTTACCATTAGGCCTTTTTCTATATAATACATGAAATATTCTTGACCCAAGATTTTTGAGGTCAAAAGGTGTGACTTATTTGTCCATTTAAAAAATAATGTTATTTATTATTATACCTTGAATTCAAATAGAAAGCATGTCTTAAATTAATCAGATAAAACCCGTTGTGTGAAACAGATTAGAAAATGGGAATCGCATGCTGTCAATAGCTTTTTTGATGTCATTTCGAACTCTCCTTCGCCCCGATTTTTCGGGGCTTCGGAGAACAAGCTCTTTATTTAATCTACCCTTCGTAGTCCCGAACTCCGAGGCTTCGGGGTCGGGGCGGGCTACGCCTGTCAGGCCGGAGCGCAAAACCACCCCTCGCGTCACCCTGAACTTGATTCAGGGTCTCAATTT
>JAUXEL010000076.1 GCA_030620575.1 Fidelibacterota bacterium | reverse complement strand
TAAATGGTTCTACCGGTGAAGTTTATTCCGGTAAGATCGCAACAATTGATCCGGAACTCAGTGGTGATTTCGGAGAATTAATGACGCTTTGTGAAAAACATACAAAAATGGCAGTTCGCACCAATGCTGATACACCGCACGACTCAACGGTCGCACGCGGTTTCGGCGCACAGGGAATTGGTCTATGCCGTACCGAACACATGTTCTTTGAAGGTGACCGGATAAAAGCTATCCGGGAGATGATCCTTAGTGAAGATGTTGAAGGACGTGAAGTTGCATTGGCAAAAATCCTTCCCTATCAACGGGAAGACTTTGAAGGTATTTTCGAAGCAATGAACGGTCTGCCGGTAACGATACGCCTTCTGGATCCGCCACTTCATGAATTTGTTCCGCACGAACCGGAAAATCAAAAAGAGATGGCTGATGAAATGGGCATTTCTGTGGAAGAAGTGAAAATAAAAGTTGATTCACTGGAAGAGGTCAATCCGATGCTTGGTCACCGCGGATGCCGTTTGGGAAATACCTATCCGGAAATTACCGAAATGCAAACCCGCGCTATTATTGAAGCAGCCTTGAATTGTAAGGCAAAAGGCATTAAGACAAAACCGGAAATTATGGTTCCCCTCATTGGTACAAAAGAAGAATATCTAATGCAGGAAAGTATCATTCGCAATACAGCACAAAAAATCTTTGAAGAAAAAGGTGCCAGTGTTGAATTCCTGGTCGGCACCATGATTGAGATTCCACGTGCTGCGCTAACGGCAGATGAAGTTGCTGAATATGCGGAATTTTTCTCATTTGGAACCAACGACCTGACACAGATGACCTTTGGCTATAGCCGTGATGATATCGGCAAATTCCTCCCTATTTATTTAGAAAAAGGAATTTTAGCAGATGATCCTTTCCAAAAATTAGACCAAACAGGCGTAGGCCAGTTGGTTGAAATGGGAACAAAAAGAGGTCGTTCCGTTCGCCCGGATCTTAAAGTTGGCATCTGTGGCGAACATGGTGGTGAACCTTCATCAGTCAAATTTTGTCACAAAGTCGGCATGAACTATGTCAGCTGTTCTCCTTATCGCATTCCGATCGCACGCCTCGCGGCAGCACAGGCAGCTATCGAACAAGCGTAATCCGTGAAACCGTAAATCGTAAGACGTAAGTCGTAAATAGATAAAAAGCCCTTCTTCGAAAGGGTTTTTTTATTGATGTCGAAATGTCGCCTGTCAGCCATAACCTCAGCGAAGGCTGGAAAAGTTGAAGAGTCGAATGAACATCTCTTTCTTTTTTTCGCACTTTCCTACACTCTTACACTCATACGCCCTGTTGGAACGGTCACAACCATCCACTACAATACCGAAAATTCTTTCAACCTTAAACCCTAAACCTTAAACTTATAACCCCCTTCCTAATTATCTCTTGACATTTAGATAAACATACTATAAGCTTAAATATTGGCAAACATAAGGAGTATTGAAAATGAAAAAGCTATGCATTTTTTTATTTGCGCTCCTGTTCCTCTTTGCATGCAGCTGGTTTGATGGAGATCAAATTACACAACAAGGTATTGCGCAATTTGGCGTATCGCACACAACGCTACAAAAAGCAACATCTGCACCAACCCCCGATCATGTACGTGTTAGCTACATGAACGCAGCAAGTGAACTCATTTCCGATGAGCTCGAACTTTCCCTTTTCAACACAACCTATCTGTCAGAACCCATGTTACTCAATGTGGGGGATTACAGCCTTGAAGAATTTGTTGTACTGAATGAACAAGATAGTGTAATTTATCTGTCCCCGAAAACCGGCTCAGATAAAGCGGAACTTGTCTCCAATCCTCTGCCCTTGCTCTTTACGGTATATGTAGATTCCACCACCCGGATCACCCCGGAAGTTGTTATGGTGGATCATAATGATACTCCGGCAGATTTTGGCTATACCGAATTTGGATTTGAAATTATAGGGGATGAAGAAGGTTTCGCGCGATGTATGAATCAGTTTGGATTGGACTTGTTTAAATATCTCGCTGATAATCCTATGGACTCTGCGGAAAACAATTTTATTTCGCCCACCAGTATTATTTATGCTCTGGGAATGTTGTACAACGGTACGAGTAATCAAACCGCAGATATGCTCAAAGATGTCATGCATTTTAACGGATATACCGATAGTGAAATAAATGCGCTCTATAAACAATTCAAAGAACATCTCTATGAACAGGGGAATGATGTTGAAATCAGTTTGGCGCAAGCAATTTGGTATCAACCCGGTTATGAGCCCCTGAGTAGTTATTTAGCAACCTGCCGGTATTATTTTGAAAGTGAGGTATCTTCACTTGATTTTCTGGGGAATCCGGAAGCTGCAGCCGATACGATTAACCAATGGGCCTCCGATAATACCCATGAACGCATAAAACAGATTGTTCAAGCCGATAATTTAAGAAACACCGTCATGGCTTTGGCGAATGCGACGTATTTTAAGGGACCCTGGTATACAGGTTTTGACACATCTTCAACAAGATTGCAGCCATTTTATGCCTCTGATGAAAGCGTAGTTACTTGCGATATGATGAGTAGCGGAACCATCACAAATATCAGCCGTTTTCACGATGAAACGGTAGAGGTCGTTAGTCTCCCCTTTGGAGAAGATCAGAATTATGCTATGACACTCATTATGCCGACAGATGATATAGATGATTTCGTTGCTTCTTTAACGATTTCTGATTGGGATAACTGGATGGACAATAGCCGGGACGAAAGTATTTTTCTAAGTGTCCCAAAGATAAAAATTGAAGCCAAATACAGCTTAGTAAAAGTAATGAAATATTTAGGGGCTAGCGTGTTGTTCACTGCTCCGGATCTTAGTCGCATGACTTCTGCGGAGGGTTTATTTGTCAGCAACATCTTGCACAAAACCTTTCTAAATGTGGATGAAGAAGGCGCTGAAGCTGCCGCGGTAACAGTTATTATGATAGATATAGGTATCCATGATAATGATAGTGTAATCTTTAATAAACCGTTTTTGCTGATTATTCAGGAAGTGGATACAAAAGCTATTCTTTTTATAGGACGTATGGATAAAGTAGAGCCAATTACGGACTAAAGCAGATAAGCCTCATTTTTATATTGTAAACAGTTACGCTGAAGCTGCGATTTTAATCATAGCAAAAATATATGAAGGTGAATCAATCTTTCCGACTTTGCTAAGGCTTCGTCAAACAGACAACAAGCACGGAACGGTTTAAAACCGTTCCCTACAATATACTCAATCATCTTGTCCGCCGTAGTTTTTGGCAAAAGCGGATCTATTCTCAACTTTTCAACTTTTCAACTTTTCAACTTTTTCTTAATGCATATATTTGGAAATCACGTCGATCAGATAATTAATTTTTGAACGTTCATTATGATCTAAACTTCCATCGGTTTTACATTGTTGGATAGCGCGTTGGAGAAAATCCTTTATATTGCCGAATTTAGAAGGAATATTTGTATTACCCCAAATGAAGCGTTTTTGTTTTTTGGGAATATTTTCATCTTCATCCATACGTTCAAAAATATCTTCGAGCGTATGAAGTGTTGCCAAATCATCTTCACCAAGTCGGTTATAAGTAAAAACATCAGGATCTGCTACGGACAGAACAGATAATAAATACGCCAAATAATTGCTTATACTCTCAAGTTTAGGGTAATCAAGTTTTTCGGCTGTGTCATAACAGGAATGATAGCCATTAAATTTTCCGGCAGTCATAAATAAAAACGGCAGATTGTATTGTTGAATAGGAACATAATCTCCGGAAGGGGGAATTGCATGTGCTCCCATACGCATAGGTGACAAATTATCAACAGCAGCATACAGCTCATCTATAATAGTACCAATGCCTGATTTTTCGGCACCGATAATAAAGAATATTTCCTGAAATTTTTCCGGTACACGTCCTTCACCCATACGGTGAGCCATTAGATCAAGAATAATGGCAAGATCGATACGTTCAATAATTTCCGGGAAATCTTTACAAAAATGTACAACTCCCATATGTTCAGAATTAAAATAGGGAGGTTCCTCCGCGTCAAAGCAGGTAACAATAATACTGCGCCGTTGTTCTTCCTGTCCCGATTCCATTTCGATAAAAAGTTTTGCGGCATGCAAAATAGCTGCAATTGCAGCGGCATTATCATCTGCACCGGGATAATAGCGCAGTCCGGTTTTATATTTCCCAAGATGGTCATAATGCGCATCCACAACAATAAAACGGTCCATTAATTCACCTTTTCCTGGAATAAGTCCAATAATATTGGAACCAATAACGCCTTCAGGGAGTCCGGTAAATTGATGCATATAACCGTTAATACCCCCGAAAGGATGAATACCTGCCCGCATCATATTATCAATAATGTAAGTACGTGCCGCGGCAGAGCCCGGAGTGCCGGTCCGCCGCCCGCTGCATTCGCGGGAAGCAAGAAAATGAACCATGTCAATAATGGAGTCTATCATATTACAGTAATATACCTGCTATGGTTGCCGTGATCCAGCTTGCAATAGCACCACCGATCATTGCTTTAAAAGCTATCTTGGCAAGTGTGTTTTTCCTGCCCGGAGCCAAGGCACCAATACCGCCCAATTGAATTCCAATGGAAGAAAAATTGGCAAATCCGCAAATAGCATAGGTTGCAATAGTTTGCGCACGTTCATCTAACACGCCATCATGTATATAATTTCCTAATGTGCCGTACGCAACAAATTCATTGAGCGCAATTTTTGTTCCAAGGAGATTTCCGACTTCATCCGCATATTGCCAGGATACACCCATTAGCCAGGCAAGAGGACGAAAAATAAAGCCAAAGAAGGTCTGAAGAGAACCCGGAAAAATACCGGCATATTCTCCCGTTGCAGGTGATATGCCGCTGTTTATTTCATAGGCGAAATATGCGTTACCGAAGAGTTTACCGTCAATAAGGGAATCCATCCAGTTGAACCCAACATCAATAACGGCGATAATGGCAATAAATCCAATAAGCATGGCACCAACATTTACGGCAAGTTTCAGGCCATCGGTTATGCCGTTGGAAAGTGCACCGAGAACATTTTGAGCACGATCCATCTGCGGCATTTTTACTATTCCGGCTGTTTTTGACTTTTTGACTTCAGGATAGATGATTTTTCCGATAACCAGAGCTGCAGGCGCGGACATTACGCTTGCTGCAACTAAATGACCCGGATCCACACCCATTGCGATATAACCGGCAAGGACGCCACCGGCAATGGTTGCAAATCCACCGACCATAACTGTCAGCAATTCAGATTCAGTCATTTCGTTTAAAAACGGTTTGATAAGCAAAGGAGCTTCAGTTTGGCCGACAAAAATATTTGCCGAACAGGAGAGTGTTTCAGCTCCACTGGTTCCCATGGTCCAGCTCATGAATTTTGCCATGGTTTCCACAATACGTTGCATAATACCAAAATGATATAACACGCTCATGAATCCGCCAAAGAAAATAATGGTGGGGAGTACAACAAACGCAAAAAGATATCCAAATCCCGGCCAGGCCGCGTTTTCCGGAAAAAAGTACTCCGGCTTTGCCAGGTTACCAAACATAAATTGTGCGCCATACTGTGCCATGCTTAAAAATTTAGCGACACCGTTACTGAAGGATTGGAAAATTTCTTGTCCCCAAAGCCCCTTGGCAACGGGGGCAGTAAATATACTGATAATCAATAATGCGTTTAAATAAGGTTTTATCCGGTCTGATTTTAATAAATATTTATTTAGCAGCATGGCCAATAAAACAAAAATGACCCAAAGAGAAAGGGAAATAACCTGTAAAATTTGGAAAACCAGAAAACTGATCGCACCCGAACAAACAATAATTGCGGCAATCCATGCGAGCTTCAGCCATGACGACTTGATAAGATCACGGAACACATAGATGATCAGAAGCAGTGCAAATATGCCCATCCCGACCCAGCTGAGCATTGATTTTTGAAGTATGATCACGGCAAATAAAAATTGCAGAAACAAGCCCCATAAAACGGTTCGTAAGTTGACTTTATCTTTGTGATAAGATAATAGCCATGCAATAAACAAAAGCGTTAATAAACCCAACAAACTAATCAATTTCATATTTACCCCGATTATTATGTGTTATATTTCCACCGTGATGTAAATTAGTAAACCAAAGGTAAATATGAAACTGAAAAATTTCTTAACACTATTTTTCACTGTCAGTACAGTCAGTATATCCATAGCATACGCAGGTATGATATACACAGAATTACTGAACATCCCCTGGGGGGAAGATATCGGGCAAGTCAAACACCAATCTTATCAAGGTTTGCATAGCGGACCCCTGTCTTTTCAGGTTGACGATGAGCGTATTATTATTTTTGATACGGAAAATGCCATGTTAAAAACATTTAATAATAAAGACTTAATTTCTGCAGAAAAAGTTCATTTACCCCATATCCTTGATTTCTATCAGGATGGTGAAAACCGATACCTGCTCAGTCCGCAGCGGGTTTATCGTCAGGAAGGAAATAATTTCATTCTTGTTTCCGAACTGGATGATCCTAAAAAAATGTTTTATGGATTTTATAAGCAAAATAACAATATTCAGACTCGATATATTGATGGTATGGTACAATGCGATCAAAGCCAATTTTCAAAAGCAGTACCGCGTGCAATTCATGTTACCCGCACCCTGCCGGGAACAGTAAATATTCAAATAGGAAAAAAAACCGTATTTCTGCATGTCCCGAATGTTGGATCTGTTGATTATCTTGGAAGCACTCCGGATAAACTGCATTATATTTATGCGGAATCAGTTACACAACATGTTCCGCTATCTGTAGCGCGCTATGTATATCTTCTTGACGAGCAGGCATATATTATGGCAAGAATTCTTCTTCCGCAGCAGCAATACACCTATATTTTTAGAGAATTTTATGTCGGTGCACAAGGCGAATTATATCACATGCAGTCATCGAAAAACGGTATCCATATTATTCGCTGGGAATATCATGCGGACATACCGGGAACAGACGCAGAATATCCCGAACAATTTAACGAAACATACCATTTTAATGAATTTATCGGGCAAGAACCAGAGACGGAATTTGACAGCTTTGCAAAAACCTCAGATGGTGTTGTTACCCGCACACAGGCACTTGCCACCGCTGATGAATATGTCCAGCATATCTGGACTGCGACAGCGAACAATATTGGGACTACCAGCACCGTTACAACACCCTCCTGGATCCAAATTGGTCAGAATCAAAGAATTCCCTATAAATGGGGAGGCTGGAGCAGCATTGCCCAGTTTGATGCCGGCATTGCCGACGGAAAACTGGCAGGTGATATTAATACAACCGTTGTAGATTACGGTAATTCAGTGGGTGCCGACTGTTCCAGATTTGTGTGCGTATGTTGGAATACGACTACGAGATACACAACATCTTCATTTCACAATGGTTCTTCACAATTATCCAATTTCAATGATCTATTGCCGGGTGATGCTACAAATAAGGCAGGCAGCCATATTCGAATGGTAGTCGAATGGACCAATGATGGAAAATTAGTGCAGATAGAAGAGACCAGCAGCGGAAGTCCGGGTTGGGCAGCACGGTACTATACATGGACATTAAGCCAAATAAGCGAATATGTACCAATTCGTTACAATAATATACAAAATGTTCTTATTCCCCGTCCGACATTCCTTGCTATTATTAGTAAAACAGACAGCGTAACGCTTTCTTGGACAGCGGATGAAAGTTTCAATTTCACCGGTTATAAAATATATCGAAAACAGTTAAGTGCAGAAGATTACACTCTATCCGTAACGGTTCCGAAAGGTGTTAAGACTGTTACTTTGGCACAAGTT
>JAUXEL010000165.1 GCA_030620575.1 Fidelibacterota bacterium | reverse complement strand
CCGATACGATTTGCGTTACTTTTCGAGTTGAAAACTTCGCTGTAGCTGTACCGAATAACGGGAACGGATATGTAAAATTTCAATTAGACAGTGAATCGCCGGGTGTAAAATATGATGTAACTCCCTTGCAGCTGACAGGTGTTTCGGAAGGGGAACATATGCTGCGAATGTGGCTGGTTACCAATGCAGGAACGGATGTGATACCGCCGGCTGCAGATACCTGTTATTTTAGTGTGGATATTCCAGTCACCCCGGCTATTGGATCTAATGGTATACCTAAGGTTTATGCGCTATTACCAAATTATCCAAACCCATTTAACCCGTTAACAACACTACTTTATGAAATTCCGGAAGCAGCAGAAGTCAGCATAGCGATCTATGATATTCTGGGCCGGAAGATCATGCAATGGGATGAAACGCAAGAAACAGCCGGCTGTTATGAAATCCATTGGAACGGAACTCATTATTCCGGAAAAACCGTCAATAGCGGGTTATATATCTACCGCATGAAAACCGGTGATTTTCTTGCGACCCGAAAGATGCTGTTTTTAAAATAATATTGACCCGTTGTGTGAAACACAAATTCAAGTTGCAAATTATCAAAAATACCAATGAATAATGTCATCTCGACCCCCGAGGGGTCGGGGTCGAGGGCGGAATTTCCATTTTCCTCTCTTAATGCCCCGTTATTATGCCAGATCATTTTCATGGAATTGTGCATATTATTGGGGGTGTGATGCGATTGAATGCAATCGGAAAAATAGTGGAGAAATGTTGGTATGAAATTCCAAATCATTTTAATAATTGCAAATTGGATGCATTTATTTTGATGTCGGATCACGTGCATGGAATAATTAAAATTTGTGAAAATAATGCAATTGTAGGGAACAGGCATGCCTGTTCCGTACGACGCCAATATCAAACAATTATTATTAGGGGATTTAAATCTGCATCATTCAAATTAATCCATCAATTGGGATATCATGATTTTAAATGGCATAAGGAACAGGCCCCGACCCCGAGGCTTCGGGGCGGGGGGAGAAGAGATAAATATTTTTTGCTTAATAAGGACAATGAAAAAAATACAGCATTATCTGCACAATTGGTGTAATTGCGGTTCTCTTTTTATTTATTTCACACAAGGGGTAAAAAATTTACAAATAAATGGATATATCGCTTGACTGTAAGGGTATTAATAAATATATTCATCGGCTTATTGTGATACTGGAGGAATGATAAAAAATGATTGCAATTGTAGAAATCAGCGGAAAACAATTTAAAGTAGCAGAATCGGATACCCTCAATGTCCCGAGACAAAATGCTGACGTTAAAGATAAACTTGAATTTACAAATGTTATGTTAATTGATAATGAAGGTGACGTTAAGATTGGCACTCCCTTTGTTAAAAATGCAAAAATAACAGCATATATTATTGAACACGGCCGTGACAAAAAGATCATTGTATTTAAGAAAAAACGTCGTAAAGACTATAAAGTCAAACGCGGGCATCGTCAGGGATTCACGCTGATAAAGATTGATTCCATTACGGTAAGTGCGCCCAGGGAAAAGAAAGCCGAGCCGGTAAAAAAAGCTGAAACGGTTAAACCTGCAGCAAAAAAAACAACGAGTCCCAAAAAAGCTGCACCAAAGAAGACTGCAGCAGCAAAAAAGACTGAAAAGGAATAATTATGGCACATAAAAAAGGTCAAGGCAGCTCGAATAACGGTCGTGACAGTAACCCGCAATATTTGGGTGTCAAACGTTATGGCGGTCAGTTTGTAACAGCCGGTACTATCATAGTACGCCAACGCGGAACAAAATTTTATCCGGGTAAAAATACCGGAATCGGCGGAGATGACACGATCTTTGCAACCGCAGACGGTACGGTTCAATTTGTAATGAAACGCAACCGGAAGATGATTGATATATTAACCGCTTAAAACAAACTGTAAATAAAATACTTTACCCCGTTATTAACGGGGTTTTTTTTATATAAAAAATACCATATTGCGAACATTTTCACTCCCTGAAGTTGTATAATTATTGTTAGTTCAGGAAAAATGTTTTACATTTGACAAAAATAATGAGCTGAATTAATGAAAAAAAACAAAAGCAACTCCTTAGAATATATTTGGGCGCCCTGGCGCATGGAGTTCATTCGTGCATCGAAAGACGAGGGATCAAAAAAATGTATTTTTTGTTCGAAACCCAAAAAAAACAAAGATAAAGACAACCTGATCCTTTATTACGGGAAACATGTTTTTGTTATTATGAATCGCTTTCCTTACAATAATGGTCACCTGATGATCGTTCCTTATCGCCATTTAAGTGATTATAATTTATTAACGAAGAAAGAACGGTATGAAATATCGGATGTTAGCGCGATGGCCGTAGATATTTTAACTAAGCAGATGCATCCGAACGGATTTAATATTGGGTATAATCTTGGAGAATGTGCCGGTGCGGGTATTGCAGACCATATTCATCAGCATGTTGTTCCCCGGTGGATCGGTGATACGAACTTTATGCCTGTACTGGGACACACTAAAGTAATGGTGGATGGTTTAACGGAATGTTGGTTAGAACTAAAACACGCATTTGACACCTATAATCAATGATGAATTACAGAAACGCAGCGGTTGCGGGTCAATTTTACCCGAAAGATCCTGATAAATTACAGGCTATGCTTGACGAATTATTTCGTCAGGCTGAGATGGGTTTTATTCCGGAAAAACACCATCCGGTTGGATTGATCGCTCCGCATGCGGGATATATATTTTCCGGGAAACAGGCCGCAAAGGCCTATCAATATCTCAAAGGCAAAAAATATAAGGTCGTCTGTATACTTAGTCCCAGCCACCGGGAATACTTTTCGGGTATCACCGTGTATTCCGGGGTCGGATACCGGACTCCTCTGGGGGATTGTCCTGTAAATACAGAAGCGAGAGATATTGCACTCAACTGCAAAGGCATTTCAGCTTCCGAGTCAGGACACGGATCAGAGCACGCATTGGAAGTCCAACTTCCATTTATCCAGTACGCCCTGGATAATGTCAGCATATTACCCGTAGTAATGGGGGATCAGGGCGAGGAGAGTATCAGGGAGGCAGGGGAGTGTATCAGAACATTGTACCGGAAATATAAGCAGGACATTCTTTTTGTTGCCAGTAGCGATCTGTCCCATTTTCATTCCGCAACTGAAGCCCGGCGAATGGATGAACAATTTATCAATATGTTGCAAAAGGGGGATGATGCCGGAATATTGCAGTATCTTCAGTTGGGTACGATTGAAGCTTGCGGAGGCGGTCCCATTATTGCACTGCTGCGTGGTCTAAGAAAGGAACAGCATTCTATCCGTGTTCTG
>JAUXEL010000124.1 GCA_030620575.1 Fidelibacterota bacterium | reverse complement strand
TATCGGGACGGGAAAGACTCCGCAGGGCTGCGGAATGAGAAAAAACAGATGGTGAAAGAATTTTATCGCTTGCTTACTATGTTTCTCGGTATACCGCCCAAAGAATTCACTTTTGAATATGTGGATAAAGATAAAAAATTCCACCGTGACGCAGCGTGTACTCCAAAGAACTTTTACGATAAATATGTCGGAATGGATATAAAAAATTACATCAGTATTATCAATGCGCCGACTAATGATAAACCTTTTAACCGGACATTCACGGTGCAATATCTTGGTAATGTGGAAGGCGGCAATCCGGTAAAATACCTGAATGTGGATATGAAGACATTTAAGAAGCTTGCCATCAAACAACTGAAAAATGGTGAACCGGTATGGTTTGGCAGCGACGTTGGCAAAAAAATGAAACGCGAAGCAGGTATTTTAGACGAACATATTTTTAATTATGAGCATACACTAAATACTACATTCCATCTTGATAAAGGAGGTCGCTTGGAATATGGCGACAGTCTTATGACCCATGCTATGGTACTTACGGGCGTAAATCTTATTGACGACCTACCCAACCGCTGGAAAGTAGAAAACAGCTGGGGTGATAAAAATGGCAATAAAGGCTATTTTGTAATGAGCGATGCGTGGTTTGAACAATATACCTATCAGATCGTGATTCACAAAAAATACTTGTCAGACAGCCTGAAAAAAGCATGGGAAACAAAACCTGTCGTACTGAAACCCTGGGATCCTATGGGGTCACTGGCAAAATAAAGTTATTTGCAATTAGCATTTCAACAAAAATAGAATGAAATATTTTTTACTTAAAAATCGCGTGCTCGCAAAGACGCTTACATGGCGCGCCACAGCATCACTGATCACTATTGCTATAATTTATACCTTAACTCAGAAAATAATTATTGCATTTACTGTTGCGGGTATTGAGTATTTCACCAAAATATTTTTGTACTGGGCACATGAAAAAGTTTGGAGTTTCAGCAATAAACCGAGAAAAGGCTCGCAGCAACGTACCTTAATAAAAACTGTTACCTGGCGTATTGTTGCATCTCTGGACACCCTGTTTATTGTTATGGTGCTTACGAAGGAACCCACTTGGGCATCCTCTGCGGCAATTATTGAAAGTGGGGTAAAAACGCTGGGATACTACATCCATGATAGAATATGGGATTACTTCCTTCCGGAAAATATTATGCTTGATCTGCATACCCATTCAACCCATTCGGATGGAACAATGGCTCCCGGAGAAATTATTGACCTCGCAGTCAAAAAACATTGCAAATATATCTCCATTACAGACCACGATAATTTTAATCACGTTCCGTTAATGAAAGATATTCCATCAACTATTATTTATATTCCCGGAGTGGAGATCAGCGCGGAATTTCCGACCACTCTCCATATTTTGGGCTATGCGTTTGATCCGGAGCACGCAGAACTGAAGAATACCCTGCAGGCATTACAAGATATCCGCAGAAAACGCAACGAGGCTATGATAAAGAAAATGGAAACACAGGGTCTCCATATCAGCATGGATGAACTTATCGCCGAATCGAAAGGCGGAATTATCGGAAGACCCCATTTTGCTAATCAGATGTTGAAAAAGGGTTATGTTGCATCCTTTCAGGAAGCTTTTGATACTCATCTTGCAAAGGGGAAACCCCTGTATATGGATAAAAAACGCTTAACTCCAAAAGAAGCTATTCGCCTGATCCTGAGTGCCGGAGGTATTCCCGTGATGGCGCTTCCATATCAGACAAAGTTAGATAATGAAAAATTAGAACAATTGATCATAGAACTCAAATCCTATGGTTTATTGGGTATTGAAGCATATTATTCCCGTCATTCCAAAGCTCAGGTTCGACATTACCGGCATTTGGCAAAAAAATATGATTTGCTGGTTAGCGCCGGCAGTGATTTTCATGGAAAAAACAAGGCGGATATCACATTAGGAATGTCTGTAAAAAAACTTAACCTAATTCCATTTTTGGAGGCAATAAAGAAATGAAATCATCTCACATAACTTGGCAGACAGGTGAAATAGACATCTGTAAACGTGAAAAGCTGTTGCAGCAAAAAGGAGTTTGCCTGTGGTTTACCGGTCTGTCCGGCTCCGGAAAAACAACCATTGCCTGTGCAGTGGAAAAATCCTTGTTTGAACGGGGATACCATTCGTATGTTTTAGATGGCGACAATATCCGCTATGGACTCAATGGTGATCTCGGATTTTCGGCAGAGGACCGCAAAGAAAATATTCGGCGCATCGGGGAGGTCAGTAAATTATTTGTGGACGCGGGTATTATTACTTTGACAGCATTTATTTCACCGTTTCGTGCGGACCGTGATGCCATCCGACATCTTATGGGATCCGGTCGACGATTCATCGAAATCTATATAAAATGTTCTCTGGAAATCTGTGAGAAGCGGGACGTAAAGGAATTGTATGTCAAGGCGCGAAGAAATGAAATTGAAGAATTTACAGGGATCTCATCGCCCTATGAAGCACCGGAAAATGCGGAAATTATCATTGATACCAACGATCTGTCAGCGGAAGCATCGCTTACACGTATCATGGATTATTTAATAAAAAATCATATTATCGAGGAAAAATGATTCAAGAAAACTATTCATTATCTCACCTGAAGGAATTGGAAGCAGAGTCTATTCATATTATTAGGGAAGTCGCATCAGAGTTTGAAAACCCTGTAATGCTGTATTCCATAGGCAAAGATTCCTCCGTCATGGTTCGCTTGGCTGAAAAAGCCTTTTATCCGGGCAAAGTACCTTTTCCCCTTATGCATATAGATTCAAAATGGAAATTTCGTGAAATGGTAGAATTTCGCGATAAGTATGCCAAAGAAAAAGGCTGGAATTTAATTGTCCATTATAACAAAGAAGGGTATGAAAAAGGAATTGGACCTTTTGTCCACGGCAGTAAAGTGCATACTGATATCATGAAAACCCAGGCTTTACTTCAAGGACTGGAGCTACATCAATTTGATGCCGCTTTCGGCGGCGCACGACGGGATGAGGAAAAATCACGTGCAAAAGAACGGATTTTCTCTTTCCGTGATGCCTTTCATCAGTGGGACCCCAAAAATCAGCGTCCCGAACTGTGGAATATATATAATACCCGTGTTATGAAAGGGGAGTCTATCCGCGTATTCCCAATCTCTAACTGGACAGAGCTGGATGTCTGGCAATATGTCCATTTGGAAAACATTCCGATCGTCCCGCTGTATTTTGCGAAAGAACGGCCGGTAGTGAAATACAGCAACGCCCTGATCCTTGTGGATGATGACCGTATGCCACCCGAATTGCGGGCAAAGGCCGAAATGAAAATGGTACGTTTCCGGACGCTGGGTTGTTACCCGCTTACCGGTGCTGTGGAATCTTCTGCCGATACGATAGAAAAAATTGTAGAGGAAATGATGATTACTACAGCATCCGAACGCACCACCCGCGTTATTGATTTTGATCAGGAAGCCAGCATGGAACAGAAAAAAAGGGAAGGCTATTTTTAAAGATAAAAGAATAAAGTAAAAAGACAAAAGTAGAAACGCGAAATTTTGCGTCTCGGATATATCGAAATACATGAAGCAAAAAAATTAAAACCATTATGCTGAGAGCTGACAGCTGATTGCCAAGGGAAACATGAAAAAGAAAAAAAGCAAAAAACAAGAATTGAACATAAAAGAATTTCTTAGTCGGGATGAAAAAAAGGATCTGCTTAGATTACTGACAGCCGGATCGGTGGACGACGGAAAATCCACCCTGATCGGAAGGTTGCTTTTTGACAGTAAGCGCTTGTATGAAGATCAACTGATAGCCCTGAAACGGGATAGCAAACGCATGGGCCATGCGGGAAAAAATATCGATTATGCTCTGTTATTGGACGGACTCAAAGCAGAGCGGGAACAGGGGATAACCATTGATGTTGCTTACCGTTATTTTTCGACCAATAAGCGAAAATTCATTATTGCGGATACACCCGGTCATGAACAATATACTCGAAATATGGTAACAGGCGCATCCACAGCCAACCTGGCTATTATTTTAGTTGACGCACAAAAGGGGATTATTACCCAGACCAAACGGCACACTTTTCTGATTTCTTTGCTTGGTATCCGCCACGTCATACTTGCAGTGAATAAAATGGATTTGGTAAACTATAGCAAGGACGTATTTGAAGATATTTGCGATAATTATAAAGAATTTATTACCCGTCTGAGTATTCCGGATGTGCATTTTATTCCTATGAGCGCCCTGCATGGCGATAATGTTGTAAATCACAGCAATAAAATGCCCTGGTATCAAGGGCAACCGATTCTGGAAATGCTGGAAACTATTCATGTTACATCCGATCGAAATTTTGTGGACTTGCGTTATCCGGTTCAATACGTATTGCGCCCCGAGCATCATTTCCGCGGATTTAGTGCACGCGTTGCCAGTGGAATTATACGCAAAGGGGATGAAATCGTGGTGCTGCCATCCCGAAAAACCAGCCATGTAAAAAATATTATTAGCTATGACGGAGATCGGGATTATGCTTTTCCGCCACAGAGTGTCACCGTGACACTGGAAGATGAAATTGATATTAGCCGTGGAGATATGCTGGTTCATAAAAACAATCAACCCCGTATTGAACGGCACTTTGAAGCCATGTTAGTCTGGATGGATGAAAAAGATATGAACCCGAACATGCATTTTATTATCAAGCAAACCACCAATACATCCAAAGCCAGAATGGATACCATTCGCTATAAAATTGATGTTAATACTCTGCATCATGCCGAAGCGGATTATTTTAAATTAAACGAAATTGGCCGGGTGGTGATCACTGCCAGTAAACCCCTTTCCTTTGATACCTATGCAAAGAACCGGGAAACAGGATCCTTTATTCTGATTGATCCTGTAACCCACAATACCTCTGCAGTGGGAATGATCATTGACCGGATCAGCAGTG
>JAUXEL010000178.1 GCA_030620575.1 Fidelibacterota bacterium | reverse complement strand
CGCTTGGCCTCCGACTTTGATAAACTTCCCCGTAATATATGCCCGGACGATTTCTCCCATACGAAATGGCAGTACATAATTTGTAAAAAACCCCGCAATGGTACCCTTATATAATTTATAGGTACTGAATGAGCCTAAAGGAAGAAGAAAAATGTGCCAGCGGGCAGCACGGATCAATAAAATAACGATCATTCCCAGCATTCCTGAGACATACCACAGCATATTTACCGTACTGATCTCCTGAATAAATTCAGACCATTGAATGCCGCGAAAAGCAATAAATAATCCGGCAACAGACAGAAGAATACCAAGAGTTAATCGGAGGGCTTTATGTTTCATAGAGTCTCTGAATATAATATGTTAATGATTTCCTGCAGATCCGGATTTTTCTCCGATAATTTGCTTATGATCTCCATTTGCTTGGAAAACGGAAGTTCCTTAAAACGTTTTTTCATTTCCTCGATAGATATTGCATCCACACCTTCAATATCTTTTAGTTGATTTTCGAAATCTGAAATAATATTCAGCGAATCAAGTTCAGAAGGCAACAGCAAATCAAGACGATCACGAATATCACTGTCTTTCATATAGGGTTGAACCAGTTTTTCATACAGAGAAGGAGCAAAATTTCCCAATAATTTATAGGAAAATGATTTTTCCTGCAGATCGCGATTAAGTGAGTCGGAGGGGATAGCGAGAAGCAGCCAGAAGATCAAACTCATAATAATTGCAGCCTTTAGGGCTCCAAAGAACAGACCGCCGATACGGTCCAGCCAGCCCAGCTTAACAGCACGAATAATAGTTCGTAAAAAATATCCGATTATCTGAACGATGAGAATAACAATAATGAAAATGGAAATATAACCGACAATGTCTGCAACTTGTTGAGACCAGCTAAATTGCAGTAATATTATATCACTGGCCCATGCACCGAGATTTGCGGAAATAACAATACCCAGAATAAGTCCGGCAAGGCGGAACGCACTGGAAAGAAGACCTTGCTGATAAGATTTGTATATAAAAAAGACAACGACAATGATGGTAATAATATCAACCCAATACATGTTATGCTCCTAACAGTTTTTTTACAATTGCCTGAACGCGCTTACCGTCTGCCTGACCTGCTACTGCTTTCATGGATGCGCCCATCACAGGTCCCATATCAGCCATAGATGATGCACCTGTTTCGGCGATGATCTGTTTAACAATTGCTTCAATGGCTTTATCGCCCATTTCGGGCGGAAGATAGGTCTGAATAAGTTTAAGTTCTTCCTGCTCAATATCAGCAAGATCATCACGGCCTGCCTGTGTATAAGTGCTTATAGAGTCCTGACGTTCTTTGGCTGCTTTTTTCAAGACCGCAAGCTCGTCTTTTTCTTCCGGATCTTTCATTAATGCAATTTTCTTTTCGCGAAGTTTTGAAACCAACATACGCAAGGTACGTAGCTTATCGCTTTCTTTATTCAGCATTGCTTGTTTCATATCAGCCTGAATTTGTTCTAAATAACTCAAATAAGTACCTCAATTGGATTTTATCAGGTATTTTACAAATGAATTATTTTATTAAAAAGGATTTTATTGTATTTTGCAGGATAATAATAAACAGGATAAAGTATGAAAACCCCTTTTTTGCACCTTTTCGATAAGAATGTAATAACCATTCTCGGACTTATGTCCGGCACCTCTGCAGACGGATTAGATATATGCCGCGTGCGCTTTGACGGTCGTGACCGCTATCCCTTATATGAGGTATTGGCAACACATTTCGTTCCGTATCCCGAATCATTTTCTTCCGCATTTAAACATCCCCTGGAATTGTCGGCATCCGATATTGCCCGGCTGAATATGGAATTAGGAAAATGGGTCGGTAAAACCATTGAAACATATACCGGTTCATGTGATGCGATTGCCAATCACGGTCAAACGTTATTACACCGGCCGCCGGATTACACCCTCCAAATCGGGGAAGCGACCTGTATTGCGCAGATTTGCGGACTCCCGGTGATCTATGATTTCCGGAAAGCGGATGTGTGTCTCGGCGGTCAGGGTGCGCCTCTGATCCCGATTGTGGATGATTATCTCCTTCGCAGGGAAAATACATCGATTATTGCCCTGAATATGGGAGGTATCGCGAACCTGACCTATTTACCGCCCCGTGGTTCCAATGAACCTATTCTCGCTTGGGATACAGGACCCGCGAACACTCTGATCGATAAAGCAGTCATTGATTTTACTCATGGCAAAGAAAATTATGATGATAAAGGCGAATATGCCCGAAAAGGTACGCTGAATTCTGATTTGTTGCATTATATGATGGAACATCCGTATTTTAAACAAAACCCGCCCAAATCCGCAGGTCAGGAACAATTTGGAGATAACTATTATCATACTCTGAAATCACATATTTCATTGAAGCATAAACATGACTGGCTCTCCTTTATCCGCACCTTAACAGAGCTTACCGTTTTATCCATTAAACAGGAAATCCATTCGCATATTCGTGTGGATGAGACTCTAAGCACTATTTATGCCAGTGGGGGTGGAGCAGAAAATGATTTTATTATGCAAGGCCTGCGGGAAGAATTTTCTGATATGGATGTTGTAAAATTCGACCTGCCGGGTATAGACAGCAATATTAAAGAAGCCTTTGGTTTTGCTTATCTCGGGTATTTATTTCTGCGTAATTTATCCGGAAATATACCCTCTGTTACGGGAGCATCAAAAGCAACTGTACTTGGGAAAATGATAAAAAGATAGAAGAGACAAGGCATTGCCTTGTCTGTGCTTATAATTGGAAATAAGGTTAAGGTTAAGGTTAAGATTAAGATTAAGAGATTAAGGTTACCTATGTTCTGACGGTACCAGCAGGCCTTAAACCTCTCCTTCTCCGCCAGCTAGCGGATTCGGAGGATAAATTGTCTTTTTCGACAAATCGACAAATTGGAGTTCTTATATTTTTGTGGACACGCAGTTACGCCTTAAATTGCAGACAAGCACACACAGGAGAATT
>JAUXEL010000119.1 GCA_030620575.1 Fidelibacterota bacterium | reverse complement strand
GAAAGGCGCTGTCCGCGTCCGCCGAGGTTGTTAATATCTATACCAATACTACCGGTTAATCCGTCATATTCACTGTATCCGATGGATGCGTTGGCGCGGTCGCTGGATTTTTCTTCCAAGCGCATCTCAATGTCAATCGTCTCGTCATCCACGGGAACGATATCCGGAACCACGTCGGCAAAATAATTCAACATGAAAACTTCCCGCTGTGAACGCATCAGCTTTTCCCGGTTGAATACATCGCCGGGCATGATCTTCATTTCGCGACGGATAACATATTCACGGGTGCGTTCATTGCCAACAAAATTGATGCGGCGCACCTTGACCTTATGGTTTTCCTCTATCTTAATAACTATATCCAGAGAGTCTTCTCCAAAAGGCGTTATCTCCGGTATTACTTGTGTGTAAAGATAGCCGGTATCCATATATAAACTGCGGATCTTGCCGTCTATTGCCATTTCAAAGTATTTTTCCTTAAAGGGTTCGCCTTTTTTCAGACCGACCATTTCAAGGTTTTTCAGGAAAAAATCTTCCGGATAAACTTCCGGACCTTCAATGGATATATTGCGGTACACGTATTTCGGACCTTCATCAATGTTAATATGCAGGATCATTTTCTTTTCGAGGGAATCCAGTTCAATTTCTTCCCCTAATATATATGCATCCCTATAACCTTGATCACGATAAAATTGCAGAAGTTTGTTTTTGTCATCATCAAATTTTTCCCGGTCAAATTTTGCTCCCCGGAAAAAAGTGTACCAATCTCTCTGTTTAGTGTCTTTAAGCTGCCAGCGCAGGCGCCAGGATTCGAACAATCCTTCTTTGGTATTAAAACGGATTTCATCAATGAATACCCGCTGACCTTCATTCACTATAAAAGTAATTTCGATCCTGCCTTCTTTTTCTTCGGAAGGTTCAGCTGTAACATCGATAAACACGTTATAGTAGCCGGCTTCGGCATATTTTTTTTCTATTGCCAATTTAGCTTTATTTACCAAGTGGGGTGTAAAGACCTGCCCTCGCATTAGATTGATCTCTTCAAGCAGTTTTTCTTTTTTATACTTTTTATTCCCCTCAAATAAGATATTATTAATGCGGGGATATTCTGCAACCTGAATCACCACATAGATTCCGGCATCCGTTTCATCGGCTACCATCACTTTAATATCAGAGAATAAACGCAAATTATAGAGTTTTTTAATTCCGTTCTGAATATCTGTGGAGGTAACTTCGCTGCCTTCCATTAGACCCATGGATAGTTTAATGATTCTTTCTGACGCCGTTTCATTTCCCATGACTGAGATACTTGCAATACGCATGGTTTGCTGTTGGGCCATAAGACCGCCAAACAGACCAATTAATATTACCAACCATAATAATCGTGTTGTTTTTTTCATAAGTTATGCTGTTGCCTGTTCACTGGTTTTTCCAAAACGCCGTTCTCGTTTGGCGTATTCCATAATTGTGCGATAATATTCCTGACGATGAAAATCCGGCCATAATTCCGGGGCAAAATAATATTCCGCATACGCGGACTGCCATAACAGATAATTACTAATTCGGTATTCTCCGCTTGTGCGGATAATTAAATCCGGATCGGGAATATCATAGGTATCCAGGCGGGATTCAAATAACGCTTTATCAATATTATCCGGACTTAGTTCACCGCGCTTCACATCATGAGCAAGGGAACGAACCGCTCGTAAGATTTCATCGCGACTTCCGTAACTAAGCGCGATAATCAGGGTCATGTAGGTATTGTTTTTTGTCAGCTCAATTCCCTTTTTAAGAACATCCCATGCCCCTTTGGGTAAATCGTTCTTGTCTCCTATGACCTTAACGCAGATATTGTTCCGATGTAATTCGCCTATTTCTTTTTCTGTTGTTTTCAAAAGCAAGGACATGATGGCACTTACTTCATCTTTCGGCCGATTCCAATTTTCCTTAGAAAATGCATAAATAGTTAAATATTTTATGCCTGCTTCGCCGGATGCCGTAACAATTTCTTTTACCGTCTTAACTCCTTCATTGTGTCCCATTATCCGGGGTAACCTGCGCTGCTTTGCCCAGCGACCGTTACCGTCCATGATAATCGCAATATGTACCGGCTTGTTCTTACTATTTTTTATGTCTTCAGCATGTATTTCCATAGTACACCTTAATTAAAATATACAGCTTGTAAAAATAGCTTTTCAATAGGGTAAAGTCAAGAGAGTTATCTTGAATAGTGACTGGTGACCGGTGACTGGTGACTGGGACTGGTGACTGGTAACTGGTGACTGGGACTGGTGACCGGTGACTGGTAACTGGTAACTGGTGACTGGGACTGGTGACCGGTGACTGGTAACTGGTGACTGGGACTGGTGACCGGTGACTGGGACTGGTGACCGGTGACTGGTGACTGGTGACCGGTGACTGGTAACTGGTAACTGGTGACTGGTAAAAAAGCCCAGATCGTTTTCACTTGATTCTTGTTTCTTGATTCTTGTTCCTTGTTTCTTCTCTTTTTACTTTTGCCTTTAATCTTTTATCTTTTAAATTACTTCCATGAATAAAAAACCTGAAATCCTCTCCCCCGCCGGGGATATGGAAAAACTCAAAATCGCCCTGGCGTTTGGTGCGGATGCTGTGTATGCCGGTATTCCAAAATTTTCTCTGCGGACCCGGGAAACCGGGTTTACCCCAAAAAATCTGCAAGACGCCATTAATCACACTCATCAGCTGGGTAAGAAAATATATTTTACTTTGAATATTTCTCCGCATAATCTAAAGATCGATTCCTTTTTAAAGGAATTGGATATTGTCGCTTCAATGCAGCCGGACGGACTGATCATGGCGGACCCGGGTATGATCGCGCAAGCACGCAAACGTTACCCGGAAATGACCATTCATTTATCTACTCAAGCCAATACCGTCAATTGGGCCACGGTGTCCTTTTGGCGTGACATGGGTGTAAAACGTATTATTTTGAGCCGCGAACTGCATGTTAATGAAATTGCGGAAATGCATGAAAAAGTTTCGGATATTGAACTGGAAGCTTTTATACATGGTGCTATATGCATCGCGTATTCCGGACGTTGCCTGATCTCAAATTATCTTCATTTTCGTGATGCAAACCAGGGAACCTGTACGAACAGCTGCCGCTGGGAATATAAACTGGCTTATGAACAAGGATCTATTGTCGATATTGAAAGCCGGCAAATTCCCTATGAATATACCACACCTCCGATGGATGGATTTTACGTAAAAGAAAGTCACCGCCCAAATGATCGTTTCCCGATCGGAGAAGATGAACATGGCACCTATCTTATGAATGCAAAGGATCTATGTGCCATTGAGCTGATCCCGAATATTTTGAAGGCCGGTGTATGCAGTTTAAAAATTGAGGGGCGTACTAAATCCGCATATTATGCCGCAATAACGGCACGTGCATACCGCCGCGCGCTGGATGATCATCTTGCCGGGCGTATCTTCGACCCGGAAAATTTGCGGAATCTGATGCGCTTAAGCAATCGCACTTATACCAGCGGATTTTACACGCGAAATCCCCGGCAGTACGGAGAAAATTTTGAGGACGGGTATTCCGCGGCACCCGGACAACGGGTAGTTGGTGTAATCCGGGATTACAATTCTCAAACCGGTATTGCGGAAATCGAAGTAAAAAACCGATTTCTCCCCGGAGATATGCTTACCCTTATTACACCACAGGGTGATATTGCATTTGCGTTAGATACAATTCTTGATAAACACGGCACTCCCCTTGAGTCCGCTCATGGCGGTGCCGGAAATGTCTGGATTCCCCTTCCTGAAAATCCCGGTGAATATGCCTTTTTGCGGGAAATCACAGAATCATGGCGGGATGATTTAAAATAAGGATTAGTTGCCACGATTTAACCCTATAATAGAAGAGCCGCCCCAAGTGCGGCGGTTCTTCCTCTTGTCAAAAAGGTGACAATTTTATTCGAATCGAAGTGCTTCGATTGGATCCAGTTTCGCGGCTTTATACGCAGGATAAGATCCAAATACCAGTGCAATAAAGGAACAAACAAGCACACCAATAAACGCCCAATCCCAAGGGAAGACCACGGATGTTTTTATCAATATCGCAACGACATTCCCAATAATAATACCAAGAACAATGCCGATCATACCTCCGATTTCGGTCAGTATTAGTGCTTCTAACATAAACTGGTAAAGAATATCTCTGTTTTTTGCACCTAAGCTTTTTCGCACACCGATTTCCCGGGTGCGTTCTGAAACTGTAACCAACATAATGTTCATAATGCCTATTCCGGAGGCGAGCAATGCGATGGATGCGATAATTGCCGCAGCAATTTTAATGGCAGCAGTCATTTTATTGAAATTATCAATTATTGAAGCATTGGTCCATACTTCGAAATCATTTTCCTCTCCGAGTTCAACGCCCCTGATAATTCGTAATTCATTAATGGCCTCCTGCATTCCTTCCTCAAATTCATCTTGATCGACAACAGTGAGACAATAATGCAAACTGGTAAAACTTGCCTGGCCATAATATTTAAAATAGGTTGTCAGAGGAATATATACCCGGTTATCCCGGGATTGCCCAAATTGCTGGCCTTTGCGTTCCGCGACACCTATTACACGGTATTTTATACCGTCGATCTTAACGTCTTCTCCGACCGGATTCCGGTCAGGCATTAGAATATCAACCACATCATATCCTAAAACAATAACATGAGCAGCACTTTTTTCATCTATCTGTGTGATCATACGCCCCATGTCAATATTCAGGTTATTGGTAAATTCCCAGTTATGTGTAATCCCCGCCATGACAATATTCGGTTTTGTTTCTTTATCTTTGTAGCGGATCACTTTTCCATAATTCCAATCTTCCGCTGTTGCATAATCGACGATTTTCAATTTTGGCAGTAAGCGTTCAAAATCACGATAATTTAAATTTTTACGATTACTGTATTTCCAGCGTGTATTTCCCATATTTATGTTGGGGTATTTTTGTATCTGAAATGTTCCGGCACCTAATCCGCCCATATTATCTTCAACAGTTTGCTGTAATACATTGATAGCGGTCATTACACCGATAATGGAAAAAATACCGATCACTACTCCCAGGAGTGTAAGAAAAGACCGTAATTTATTTTGTCGTATTGACGATTGCGCTGACCTGTATATTTCTAAAAAATCCACATT
>JAUXEL010000080.1 GCA_030620575.1 Fidelibacterota bacterium | reverse complement strand
GCATAGGAATAATGTGCATATTAACAATCATGATCTTTTCTGCCTGTACGGCTCCCTCGCTGGCAATAAAAAAAACCGGTATCAATTCATTTAATACCATGATGAAAAAGATTGATGCCCTGGTACATGATGAGGCCTTCACGCATGCTCATTGGGGAGTTATGATCAAATCACTGGATACTGATGAAATATGGTACGCTTACAATGAAAATCGTCTGTTTATGCCGGCTTCCAATAATAAAATTCCCTCAGCTGCCAATGCATTATTGGTATTGAGCCCGGATTTTCGGTTTGAAACCCATGTTCTGACTAAAGGAAATGTTCAAGAGGGTGTTTTACACGGAGATCTGGTGGTATGGAGTAACGGTGATCCGACCATGTATGAACGATATTTAGATGATTCCCGTGCTGTTTTTTATGCTTGGGCGGATACCTTAAAAGCACAGGGGATTTATCGCATAGAAGGCAATATCATCGGGGATGATGATGCCTTTGATGATGAACATATCGGTGAAGGCTGGGCCTGGGATTACCAGCAGGTCTGGTATGCCGCGCAGTTTGGCGCTTTGCAGTTTAATGAAAATTACGTTGATGTAAAAATTATTCCTCCGGCTGAACTTGGTGGAAAAGTTATTCTTGAACCTAATTGTCCCAGCTCGTATTATACTCTTCATAATAATATTGAAGTCGTTGAAGAAGGAACAAACCGTATTACTCTCGAACGCGATTTTTATTCGAACGATATTATCATTGGGGGACAGGTTCAGGCAGGTTCGGATACTCTTGAACAAACACCAACCATTCACAATCCTACGGCATTTTATGTGCATGTGTTAAAGGAAGTTTTGGAAGAAAGCGGTATTACGGTTACCGGAAACTCCATAGATTGTGATGAACTTGATAACTGGGTACACGCGCCAAAAGATCCGGGATATACCGAACTGGCGTATTATTATTCCGTTCCGCTTTCTGAAGTAACCACCCGCCTGATGAAACGCAGTCAGAACATGTACGCAGAAACGATGCCCCGAATTACAGCATGGTATGAAACCGGTTTGGGATCCTTTGAGACAGGCCGGGATATCATGGATTTCGTATTTACACAATTTGATATCGATTCGGATTCATGGGCTTATGTAGATGGATCCGGGTTAACCCGCTATAATTATATTAGTCCGCAAATTATCGTAAAGATTCTCGAAGGGATGTATAACAGTGAACTAAAAGACGTATGGATGTACACCTTTCCCATTGCCGGGATAGACGGAACACTGCGAAATCGTATGAAAGCTACTTCCGCTGAACAAAAAGTACTGGGAAAAACAGGTACCATCTCAAATGTCAGGGCATTAAGCGGCTATGCTAAAACATTACATGGTGAAAATATTGTATACTCATTTCTTGTGAATGGGCACATGTTATCTTCGAAGGATACAGAGCGAATCACCGATTCGATTTTGGAATTGATTTGCGAATATAAATAAAAATATTGAATATATACGAAACAGACACGTGTCCGGCGTAGCGGGCGAAGACGGATGCCTGTTCCGTACATTAATTATTTAAATATTTGAAAATTATTTCGCTAAAGGTAATTGAACCGTAAATGTACTGCCTTTTTCAAATTCACTTTCTACCTGAATTTTTCCGGCATATTTATCGACAATTTTTTTCAGGATAGTCATTTCCCGGTCGGTACCACAGGGATTTCCCGAACACATAAATGTAATAACAATCTTCTTTTTTTATTTAAAAGACATTATATTTAAAGATTTGGTACCAGCGGAAATAAAATGGTAAATGAATGCATGTCAACATAGTAAGATCTCAACGGATAATAATTGCGTTGCTGGCTTTCCTTTTTGGAATGGCCTTTGCTGAAAATAAGCCGATTGAGCTTCTGCATGCCGGTACCATGCAAAAAGTGACGAAAAAACCGCTTGACGATTCAGATAAATCTGAAAATAACTATATCATGTTTGATGAGGATGTGCATTTGAAGCAGGATGATGTCCATCTTTATGCCGACAGGGCGTACCAATATCCGGATTTGCATCTTGTGCGTTTGTTTGGGAACGTTACCATCCATGATGACAGCGTTACCATATGGTTTGAAGAAAGGGAATACAATACAAAAACAAAAGATATCAAGGTTCCGGCTCCCATCCGTATTCTTTATGATACCCGTCAGTTTTCGGCCGGATCTTTAACCGGAAACTTTGATAATGATATATACCGTGCGTATGGGCAGGTAGAAGTCCGGGACAGTTTATCCTATGCATTGGCAGATTCCCTTTTGTTTGACCGGGTACAGGAGAGGGCCTGGTTATATGGAAATGCAGTAATGACTGATACCGTAAATAATATTACCATGCGCGGCATGGAGTTGGAATATCGTTTGGACAGCGATCAGTTTTTTGGGCATAAAGATGCCTCGGTATATGAAACACTGGATGACGGCACAAAACGCTTTGAAGTATTTGCAAAGAGCCTTCAGGGAGATATGAATGAAGGCTGGCTTATCGCGAAAGATAGTGTGTATATAAAACAGGATTCTTCCGCGGCTTGGTGTGATTCTTTATTTTACCTCGATTCCATACAAACCGTACAGCTCTATGGTAATGCGCATGTGCAGACTAAGGATATTGATATGTATGCGTCTGCAATGTCCCTCAATTTTTATCGTAATCATTTGGGCGAATTAATAGCAACTGAAAAACCAAAAATCACGCTGACAGAGAGTGGATATTTGCGGGATACCGAAGGAGATTCAGTCGTACATACCAGTGTGATAACAGGGAAATATCTTTCTTTATCCTTTGATAAAGAAGATAATCCAAAACGTATGGATATGGCCGGAATGGTTATCACAGATTACCATGTATTTAAAGATTCCGTTTATAAAGGTATAAACCATATGGCTTCAGATACTATCCGTCTGTTATTTGAAGACGGAAATGTTCGGGACATATATGCTATTTTTGAGGTTGACGGCCATTTTCGCCCGGATACATCTTACGAAGAAATGGATACAACAGTTATCTATCATGGCAATGAAGTATACTATGATCTGCAAAAAGATATAATGTCGATTTACCCAAAATCAAATATGGTATATGGAGATATTAAACTGCGGGCTGATACTATGAGGGTCGACTGGAACACCAATATCCTATATGCAATTCCCGGGAAAGATCGCGAATTGCCAGAGTTTATTCAGGGAGATGATCCGCCGGTATACGGAAAATTATTTGAATATAATTTAGATACACAGCGTGGTAAAATTACCCGTGGAAAGACGCATATTAAAGAAGGATATTATCACGGTAAAAGTTTATTGAAAACCGAGGATGAACCATTATATGTTACCGATGGTGTTTTTACAACCTGTAGCTTAGATGAACCGCATTTTTGTATAGAAGCAAAACGTATGAAGATCCTTCCGGGTGATCGCGTATTTGCGCAGGATATTGTCTTTAAAATTGCGGATGTCCCCTTGATATATATTCCCACTTTGTTTGTATCCATCGAAGAAGGAAATCGCCGTAGCGGATGGATCATTCCGCATTTTGGCACCTATTCAACGAAGGGCTGGGCATTGGAAGGCAGTGGATATTACTGGGCGCCTAACGATTATTATGATGCACGGATCCTGATAGATTTTTATGATAATCAGGGAATTAATGCGGAACTCCGGCAGCGTTATGCCTGGCGGAATCATATCAGCAATGGAAATCTAACCCTGAAATACTGGAATTATTTTTTATCGGGAACTCCCAAGCAGGGATATAAAATCTCCGTTAACCATCCGCAGACCATTGGACAAAAATCAAGTTTGAACATTTCAGGCAGTTTTACGAATGATTCTCAGCATTTTACTGAGGAATTAGACAAAGACGAACGTCTGGAACAACAGATAGTTTCCCGGGCAACATTCCGGACATCCCTTGGACCGTTCACTATGAATGTCAACGCCTCCCGGACAGAGGATCTATTAACCGGAAGTACCATAACCTATTTCCCCCAGTTTTCTATTTCGAAACCTTCAGCTAAAATATTTAAACGAAAAAGTCTGACCGATCCGGAAAAATGGTATCACAAATTCACCTATACATTTAATTCAACATTAAGCAACCAAATGACCCATACATGGGATTATACTGATTCCCTGTTTAATGATAACATGAAAAATAAATTTCAAACCAACATGGGTGTACGTTATAATAATAAGCTATTCGGGTTTTTAACCCTTTCCCCGTATTTGAATTATTCGGAGGACTGGACGATTTTGTACAAAAAGCCGGTTATGCAGAATGATTCCGCGCTGGTCGACAGCAATGGGAATGTAGTTCTCGAAGATGTTAACGGTTTTAAGCGCCGCGGACGTTTTAATCTCGGTACCCGGGCCAGCACAACGCTTTATGGAGTATATAATATTAATATCTGGCGATTTAAAGCAATCCGGCATACTGTCAATATGAGCCTGAATTATTTATACCGCCCTGACCAATCGGATAATCCCGAATATGTTTTTTCCGGTATTGGTACCAACGGGGAAATTGTTGAATACGATTATTTTCAGAGTACCCTGCTTAGAGCTACACCTTCATCGAAAAGCCAAACCTTTACTTTCAGTTTTAATCATAATTTTGATTCAAAAATAGAGCAGCCGAACGGAGAAGATAAAAAAACACATTTTCTCAATATTCAACACAGCTATAATTTTTTGGCAGATTCGCTGCGGAGTAGTTTAATTACTATGAGATCGACTGTTAAAGACCTTCCCGGCGGCATGTCTCTGAAAATGGATGCCACTTTTGATCCCTATGCATACCGGGTAAATGATGACGGTACAAGCATTACCCGTATTGATCAATTTGCCATTCCACGACTTACTTCATTTAAAATGGGAACTGATCTGCTTTTAAAACCTAAAACAATTCGAACGAAGCAGTTAAAAACAAATGAAACTGCAACTGACACAACAGGAATAGAACCAAATACAGGTACAGATATAGATACAGAAAATAGGGCAGAAGTATTACCAAGTCGGGCTGCCGGATCGGATGAAGGATTCTCCCGCTGGAGCGCTACAGCGGGCATTTGGTTTACCTCCACGGCGAGCAATCCATTAGATATTAAAAACCGTCTATTGGTGAACACAACGTTGAAAGCAAATTTAACCCCGAAATGGTCAGGAAGTTACCGGATTAATTTTGATGTGCTTGAACAGAAAATAACCGACCAGCGTGTTAGTTTAACCCGGGACATGCACTGTTGGACATTATCAATGGATTGGAATCCGGGTTATAGCTTTTTTATTCGCGTGAATGTAAAATCAGACATGTTAAAAGATCTAAAATTAGAAAAACGCACGGGACGATATTATTAAATAGCATGAAAAAAGGATATATAAAAATTCACCTCCCTAAAAATAATGCTACTGTTCGCACTCTGGACATAATGATGGAATTGGGGCAAATTTCTACGCTGGAGGAAAGCAACGATACCCTCATTGTTTTGGATACATGGCAACACCGCAACGATCTTCGAAAGATCATTCACGATGCCTTCCCGGAAGGAAATTGGACAGAAACATATTTGGAAGAGCAGGATTGGAATCAAAAATGGATTGACGGCTTTCAGCCGATACCCATCCATGATACTCTTTGGATCACACCTCCCTGGCATGCGCATCAAATCGCCGAAAACCATGAAAAGATCATTATTAATCCCGGAAATGCTTTTGGTACGGGAACCCATGAATCCACCCGTCTTGCTCTGGAATTTATGACCCGCTTGATCCGCCCGGGAGACAAGATACTGGATTTAGGCTGTGGCTCGGGTATTTTGTCCATCGCGGCAAGAAAAATGGGTGCTTCCGCTGTTCATGCCGTTGATAACGACCCCGAAATTGTACATAATTTATCTGAAAATATTAAAAATAATAACATAACTGAAATTACATGGGAAATTACCGATATTTTACAAATGAGCAATTTTGGATGTGACCTTGCCGTTATAAACATTCAAAAACATATTATTATACCTCTTTTAGCACGTTTTAACGTTGCAAAAGAGACCCCGAATCGTGTAATATTAGCAGGTTTGTTGAAAGAGCACCGCGAGGATATAGAATTTGCCCTGGAAAAACAAGCCTACACAGTTATTGACACTTCGCAAATGAACGAATGGATCGCCATTGCGGCAGTTAAACGGAGTATAGATGAAACGTAAATTAAAATGGATAAGCATACCAATAATACTGTTTGTATTATGGAGCTGCGGACCGACATATCCTGATGACACAACAGATGATACTACATATCCTATCCCGGAATTCAGTAATGAACAACTGGTATATCATTCCGGGCGTCAGCAACTGCATTGCGAGGTCATGGTTCTCTATGATTCAGTTATCAGCGGTGTTTTAGCTGATATTCAACTTCAGGGATTTGAAGAAAATACACTCAGTATCGCCCTTAATGATTCAGGATTATATGGGGACGCGTTACCGGATGATGAGATATATTCACGAAATATATATCTGAATCACATTGATTCGATGGTAGGGGTCATTACTATAGAATATACCGCACAAGGTGCCGGATCATTGGTGCAGACCTTTTTTGATACCCTGTCCGTGATTGCGAATTTATCACCGTCTATTACCGGAATTGTAATGCCAGACACTATTGTACGACCGCTTATAGGTACAAAAGATCTATTTATTTATGTGACTGTTGATGATCCAAATGGTGTACATGATGTAACAAACGGATATTTTCAGGTCAAAAACAATACAAGCGGATTATGGGGCTCGGATTATAATTTGAATGATAACGGAGAACTTGGTGATGCGGAAGCGGGTGACGGCATTTTTTCAACCGGATTACAGATTTCTGCTGATAATAGTGCGGCAACCAATTATTTTCGTTTTCGTGTAAAGGATTCTGCATCTAATTTTTCAGAATGGAGTCTTGACTCCGTGGTGGTGAGGTAAACATGATAAAACGATTATATATACTTTTAATAATACTATCCACCTTTGCTTTTTCTGTACCTCTTGCTACAAGCTACGACCTTGCAGATACGCTTGTATACGAGGGTCTGGGCAGCAATGCTATAACAGATATAGTTGAAGTTAATGATTCTATATTTTTATTTGCGAGTGGAAACGGTCTTTCAATAAGTTACGATCGCGGGGAAAACATCTATACCTATTATCAAGGCAGTAATACTGTGTCCTATGGGGCAATTACAGGTATTGCTACTCTTGGTGAGCATATGTGGATTGCGACCGCATACGATACCATGATATTGGAAGGCAGTTATTACCGTGATTATCCAAAGGGAAACGGAATCAGTTATACGCCGGACGGAGGACAGACTTGGGAACGTTTTCCACAATCGGTAGATGCGCAGAATGATAGCATTGAACTACTTTATTGAGACAGCATTCCGGCGCTTCCTATAACGTCCAAAATTAACAATTTAAGCTATGATCTCGCGGTACAAGTAACCTCATCTGGTGACACGGTTTTATGGTCAGCTAATTTTGCAGGCGGATGCCGCCGCAGCCGGGATAAAGGGGGAACCTGGGAACGCGTTATATTGCCTCCTGACCGGTATAATGAACTTAATGAAGAAACACCGCGGG
>JAUXEL010000017.1 GCA_030620575.1 Fidelibacterota bacterium | reverse complement strand
TTTTTTAGGGTCTGTTTTTTTATCAAAGTGATGAAAATCTTTAAAAATATATGGCAGTTTTTCTATTTCATTCTTAAAATTAACATTTATTTTTTCTTGTTTTATAAAACTATAATTAGAATTAAAAATATCACCTTGATTTATTCCTAATTTTCTTTCAATATAAGGTATAAAGTCAGAGTTCATTTCATAGCCAATAGAGTTTCTATTTAATTTTTTCGCTGCAAGTGAAGTTGTTCCACTACCAAGAAATGGATCAAGCACTGTATCCCCAACAAATGAAAACATTTTTATCAATCTTTTTGGCAATTCTTCTGGAAACATTGCGATGTGTCCATCTTGTTTTGCACCACCAAAATTCCAATGACCGTCAAAATATGTTTTCCATTCTTCTTTTGTCATTTTTGACTGTTCTTTTAAGTCTCTATTTGGTTTAATTGATGTTCCAAGTTTTTTGAATAATAGAATAAATTCATAGTCAATTGATAAAATTCCATTTCTTGGCGTAGGATAACTACCCATTAGTGAAGCTCCACCAGTAGTATTTGATGTGGTTTTTTTCTGCCAAATGATTGCTCCCATATAATCAAATCCGATTGCTTCACAAAATTTTATTATTTCTGTTCGTATTGGAATAACTTTATATCTACCATAATAAACTGCTCTTGCAAATTGGTCTCCAATATTAACACACAAACGACATCCATTATTAAGAACTCTGTAACTTTCTTTCCATACAAGATTTAAGTTATTAATGTAATCTTCATAACTGTCATTATAGCCAATTTGATTTTTAGTTCCGTAGTCTTTTAGTTGCCAATATGGTGGAGATGTTACCACCAAATGAATAGATTCGTCAGGTACAATATTCATTTGTCGGCTGTCACCATTAATTATTTTATGCGTTGTTCTCAATTTAAATATTCTTCCTGTAAAAAGTTTATTATATAAGAAATCCAAGTCGATTCTTTAGTATTCATATCCTTGCTCTATTTATTATTAATACGAGCTATAATAACCGTTCTTAATTTGATAAAAATATCAGTAATTTGCAACGTCTTTGTATTGTATAAATTAAATTGTACCAGCCATCACATACTTTGGCTTACAATATTCAAAATTTCTTCAACAATCTCATCAACCGTCAAATGAATATCTTTTATTAATTCATCCCGTTTACCATGGGTGACAAAAGCATCAGGGAGTGAGAAGGAACGTACAGTAGGGGATTGTATGCTATTTTGAAAATGCCCCAGAACCGTATCGCGCAATCCGCCACGGGGAGAGGATTCCTCAAGTGTGATCAAAATATCATGATCCTGTGCAAGCGTATCCAGCATGGCCTTGTCATAGGGCTTGAGAAAGCGCGCATTTACTAAAGTAGAGGAGATACCCTTTTCTTTCAGTATCTGACATACCGATTCGGCGTGTTCAACCATCGAACCAAGGGCAAGAAAGGCAATATCTTTTCCTTTTTGTACTATTTCCCAAGACCCGATCACCGGGAGCTGAATAGGTTTTGATATATCAAAATGCTTAGTATTGGCACGGGGGTAACGGATAAATATTGCCTGATCTTTAACGGTATAGGCAAAATGCATCAAATTACGAAGCTCATCTCCGTCCTTGGGTGCGCATACAATGGTATTCGGCAACATGCTTAAAAATGCAAGATCAAATACTCCATGATGGGTTGCGCCGTCTTCTCCAACAAGTCCGGCACGGTCCAGACAAAAAATGACCGGCAATTTCTGCAAGGTCACATCATGAATAACACTATCGATAGCCCGTTGCATGAAACTGGAATAGATAGCTACGACCGGCCGTAGTCCGCCAATAGCTAAGCCGGATGCAAATGTAACTGCATGCGCTTCAGCAATGCCAACATCAAAAAAGCGGTTTGGATATGCTTTTGCATATTCCTTTAATCCCGTTCCGTCTGTCATGGCTGCCGTAATGACAACAATATCATCATGTTTTTGAGCTAATTCAATGATACTTTTACCAAATACATTGGTATAGGAAATAGCAGCGTCCGAAATATGTTTTGCAGCGCCGTTTCCTTTAATTCCATGATATTCTGTCGGATTATCTTCCGCAGCCTTAAGTCCTTTCCCTTTTTTGGTCAAAACATGCAAAAGAATCGGTTGATTCAATTTTTTAATTCGTTTTAGACCATAGACAAGGCTCGGAATATTATGACCGTCAACCGGACCGATATACCGCAAACCCAGTTCATCAAACATCACATTCCGGGATAACATTGTTTTAAGCATTTCTTTAGAAGTTCGCAATATAGAACGTAGGATCTTTCGATTTTGGGTTAACCCCCAAAGATCATCCTTTATCTTATTATAAAAAGGTGTCGTAACAATTCGGTTAAGATAAGTCGGAATACTGCCGACATTTTTAGAAATGGACATTTCATTATCGTTTAAAATAACCAGTAATTGTTTTTTCAGAATGCCGACATTATTCATGCCTTCCCAGGCCAATCCGCCGGTTAACGCGCCATCACCGATAACCGCAATAATATGGTTATGGTAATTCAGTAAAGATTCTGCTACAGAAACACCGAGAGCAGATGAAATAGATGTTGATGCGTGCCCGACTCCCACTATATCGTATTTGCTCTCACTGCGTTTCGGGAAACCGCTGATACCGCCATACTGGCGAATTGTTTTTAACGCTTCCCGTCGTCCCGTCAGGACCTTAAAAGGATAGGCCTGGTGACCAACATCCCATACAATTTTATCATTCGGGAGATCGAAAACATACAATAATGCAATAGTAAGTTCAACTGTTCCCAGCGAGGGCGCTAAATGACCGCCGGTTTCTGATACAATATTGATAATATATGTACGCAATTCGTCAGCGAGCTGGGATAGTTCCGGCATACTCAGATGCTTTATATCTGCGGGCGATTCTATGTTTACCAGAATATTTTTTTTGGATTGATCATTCATACAGACGATATAATAATAAACTTTTCTGTGAATTCAAAATTTTAAAAATATTGTATAAATTCACAAAAAAAAGTTAAAAAATATTACAAATTTTATTTGAAAAATAAGTTTATTAAATGTACCTTTTATATTATTTAATTTTAATTAAGTAGTTTATTGGAACGAACCAAAAAAGGAAGCGAGGGTCTATGCGAAAAAGAGAAAGCGCTGTAAAGAATGCAGTTGTAAAATACGGCAAAGAGCGTAAAAATTTGCTCCCCATTTTACAAGAGGTGAAGCAAATTAAAAATTATTTATCACGTAGTGATATTTCAGAAATAGGTGCTGAAATGGGATTATCATCAGCACACGTTTATGGAGTTGCGTCTTTTTATCATTTTATTAATCTGACGGAACAGGGTCAAAACATTATTTGGGTATGTAAAACGATCAGTTGTTACATGAAAGGTTCAAATGATATCATGATGGCTTTGGAGGAACGCTTAAAAATTAAAATAGGCGAAACGACAAGTGACGGTAAATTTACATTATTGCAAACGAATTGTATTGGATGGTGCCATAAGGGACCTGCAATGCTGGTTAATGATGAACCGTATACGGATTTAACGCCTGAAAATGTTGTTCAGATAATTGATAGCTACTATAAAAAATAATAAATAAAAAAGGTTAAACAGAATGACTAAGCAAAAATTAAAAAGAGTTGACCTTATTTTTAGTAAGGAATATAGTTGCGATAAGATATTGGCAACTTCTCTCAAAAAACCAAAAGAAGAGATCATTCAAATGTTGATGGATTCCGGGTTAAAAGGTCGCGGTGGAGCCGGTTTTCCTACCGGATTAAAATGGAAAATGGCAGCCGCAGAAAAAAGCAAACGAAAATATGTTATTTGTAATGCGGATGAAGGTGAACCCGGTACGTTTAAAGATCGTGAAATTCTTGATCAGGTCGCTTTAAAGGTTTTAGGCGGCATGGCATTGTGTGCTTATGTTATTGGTGCACGGGAAGGATTTCTCTATCTCCGGTATGAATATCGTTTTTTAATACCTAAACTGGAAAAAATACTGGATACTTTCCATAAATGGATGGAAGATTATGATCTGGATTTTACTGTTAAGTTGTTTATCGGTGGTGGTGCGTATATTTGCGGTGAAGAAACCTCCCTTATTGAATCTATGGAAGGAAAGCGCGGTGAGCCTCGCAATAAACCGCCATATCCCACACAAGAAGGCTATTTGGGAAAACCCACTGTTGTGAATAACGTTGAAACACTCGTTTATACTTTGATGATCATGCGTATAGGCGCTGATGAATTTAAATCAATGGGAATTGAAGGTTCCAGTGGATCAAAAGTATTCTCAATATCCGGTGACACACCGAAAGCGGGAATTTATGAACTGGAACTTGGCATGACCTTAGATGATTTTGTTAAAGAATTCGGTGATGGTGATACAAAATCTGTTCAAGTTGGTGGCGCTTCCGGTTTTTGTGTTCCCCGTAAACGTTTCAAAGAAATCCATATCGGCTACCAGGGCGGATTGAAAGGATTTTCAATTCCAACCGGTGGTTCGATGATGCTTTTTAACAGTTCCCGTTCAATGTATAACGTACTTCATAATTACCTGGTCTTTTTTGAAGAAGAATCTTGCGGACAATGCACCCCCTGTCGTGTTGGTTGCCAACAACTTTTGAAAGGGGTTGAAGCAGTAAAACGTGGAGAGAAAAATCAGAAATACCTGAATGACCTTTTACGCCTTGCAGAAACAATGAAAATAACTGCAAAATGCGGATTGGGTCAGTCAGTCGCAAACTCATTCTCTTCAATTGTCGAGAATTTCAGAGAAGAAATGATTTATTAATACGAGGAAAACCATGTCAAAAAAAATGATTAATTTAGTCATAGACGAAATAAAAACAACTGTTCCTGAAGGAACACTGCTTTTAGAAGCGGCTAAATCAGAAAACGTAAAGATTCCTACGCTGTGTTACCATGAGGACCTTTGTATAGCGGGTAATTGCCGCGTGTGTGTCGTCGAGGTCAAAGGATGGAACACGCTTCTCGCAGCGTGTGCAACGCCCGCCATGGAAGGAATGGTTGTTTATACAAATTCCCCATTAGTTCGTCGCGCTCGCCGTGATATCCTGGCACTGTTGATATCTGAGCATTCTACGCAATGTACAACCTGTTATCGAAGTACAAACTGTGAATTGCAGGATCTTGCAGCTGAATACAATATCGATAATGAAATTTATATTAATTTACTCAAAGACAAGATATTTACTGTCGATCGCACATCCTGGGCAATTGAAAAAGATGAAAGTAAATGTATTCGCTGTCAACGATGCGTCCGTACCTGTGCAGAACTGCAAAAGGTGAATGCACTCGATGTTATCAACAAGGGTGCGGAAATGAAAATTGCCACATTTTTTGATATGGCAATGAGTGATGTTGTATGTACCAACTGCGGTCAGTGTATTAACCGTTGTCCGACAGGTGCTTTGACAGAACGACGCTATATTGATGAGATTTGGGATGCCATTGGAGATCCGACTAAACATGTTATTGTTCAGACAGCTCCGGCAGTTCGTGTTGCTCTGGGCGAGATGCTGGGATATGAACCCGGGGTCAGAGTAACAGGGAAGATGGTAACTGCTCTCAAACGTATTGGCTTTGATTCGGTACTTGATACCGATTTCAGTGCAGATTTGACTATTGTGGAAGAAGGTCATGAACTTTTACAACGTTTAAAGCGCAAATTAGTTGATCAGGAAGATATTGCTCTCCCGCTGATGACATCATGTTCTCCGGCATGGATCAAGTTTATTGAGCATTTATATCCGGATTATCTGGATCATCTCTCTACCTGCAAATCTCCACAGCAGATGTTTGGTGCGATAGCCAAAACGTATTATGCTGAAAAAAAGGAATTGGACCCAAAAGATATTGTCAATGTATCCGTAATGCCATGTTCTGCAAAGAAATTTGAAGCTAATCGCATGGAAATGAAAGATAGCGGTTATCCGGATATTGATTTAGTATGTACTACGCGTGAATTAGGGCATATGATCCGCCAGTCCGGTATTAATTTCAAAGAGTTACCTAACTCGAAGTATGATAAATTCATGGGTGAATCTACCGGAGCTGCTGTTATCTTTGGCGTAACCGGGGGTGTGATGGAGGCAGCTTTACGTACGGCATACGAAATTGTAACGGGCCGTGAAGTGCCATTCGAAGGTTTGAATATTACACCTGTGCGTGGTATGGAAGGTATTCGTGAAGCAACGATCAAGCTGGAAAAAGTGCTTCCGGACTGGAGCTTTCTCGAGGGTGTTGAACTTCGTGTTGCGGTTGCCCATGGACTTACGAATGCAGCGCAAATCATGGATAACATTGTTATTGGTGAATCACCGTATCATTTCATAGAAATAATGGGATGTCCGGGCGGATGTATCGGAGGTGGTGGACAACCAATTCCGACCAATGAAGAGATCCGCAGGAAACGCACAGAAGCCATTTATACGGAAGATGAAAAAATGAAAATCCGGAAATCACACGAAAATCCCGAAATAATTAAATTATATGAAGAATTCCTCGGAACTCCTTTAGGTGAGATATCACATAAATTACTTCATACTAAATATACGCGTCGGGAACGTGTGTAGATTTAATACAATGAATGTAAAAAGGGCTGAATTTTTCAGCCCTTTTTTTATGGATGGAAAATGCCAATTGACAATGGAGAATGGAAAATAGACAATGAAGAGAAGAAAAAGGGAGTAAAATTAATGAAATCGCAGGGAAGATATTAAATAGCTTGCCCGTCGTCTTGTTGAGTCCCGAACATTTGGAGTTAACTGACGGAGAAGATTGAAGTCTTGACGAAGACGGAATTGTTTCAAAAGAGAAAAACCACCCTATACAGTCATCCTGAACTTGATTCAGGATCTAAATTTTTTTCCATTCCGTTTTTATTCTCATTAACTTTTTTCTTAATTTCTCTTTTCAACTTTTCAACTTTTCAACTTTTCGACTCTTATTCCGCCCATGCCATTACAATATCACCTACATTGGTTCCGCTGTATCCGGTTTTTATCAGGCTATCGCATTGTTGATGAAAAGAATACGAATCATGTCTCAATAAATAATCTTCCAGAGAAATTCCCTTAGCTTTCGCCATTTGATATGTTACAGCATCAACGATCGCGCCGGCAGCGTCAGTATAACCGTCAATTCCGTCCGAACCGGCACATAAAAGAGTGATACCGGAAGTGTTTTTTAATTTATTTAGTGCCGAAAGCGCGGTTTCCTGCGCCCGTCCGCCTTTACCGTACCCGGAGGACAGTGTAACCGTTGTTTCCCCGCCAAATAGCATACAAATGGGTTTGGAGCCGGTATAATTGGTTAACATATTCGCGATCATAATGCCCGCATCGTTTGCTTCTCCAAATAAGCTCTCAGGAAAAGATATTGTTTTAATACCGCTTTCCTCTAATATGCTCGCGGCACTTTCTAAAATATCTATATTGCTTCCGATGATATAGTGAGGAATATCTTTCTTAGTTTGAAGAGGAATGTTCTTCCGTAAACAATGAATCACCTGTGGTTCTAAAAATAAATCTAAATGATATTTATTGATCAGGGTATCTGCCGTATAAGAAGGAGATTTTTGTGCTGAAAATGGACCGGATCCAATAACGGATATATCATTTCCCATCACATCAGACAGTACAAAGACCTGACAATCCGCTTTACAACGTTCTGCCAGCTTCCCCGCCTTAACTTGTGACAGTCTTGCACGTAAGAAGTTAATTTCTCCAATCGATAAACCCTGAGCCAGGAATACCTGCGTTGCTTTTTGAATATCATTTATTGAAATGCCGTCAACAGGATATTCAAACAGGGAAGAAGAGCCACCGGAGAGTACATATAGCAATAAATCTTCTTCATGAAGAGAATCAAGTAAAGCAAGCATCTGCTTGCCGGCGTTTATGCTTTCTGCCGCAGGTAGGGGATGATTCCCTTTATAAACTTTAAAATGTGAGGCAGTATTTGGAAAAGGAGAAATAAGTAGTGTTTTATCAGGTTTTTTAGGAAGGAAATGTAAAAAAGCTTCTGCCATCGCGAGAGAGGCTTTCCCGGATCCCGCAAGGATAAGACGACCGGAAGAATAGCAATTGATCAGAGTATTCCGATAGTATAAATTACCCTCATAAAGATGTAAATATTTCGAAAACAGCGCATCAGGATGCACCGATTGAAGTGTTTTCAGGTAGATGTTTTTTAAGAATGTTTTTTTCGAAGATAACATATAAGTCTCACAATGAGCAGTAAGACAGTTCCAACAACAATAATAATAGGACCGGTGGGTAGATTTGTATAATAAGCAATGAAGAAACCGCTAGTGAATATGAATAAAGAAACAATTATTGACATGAAAATAATATGCGGAAGACGCTTAAATAAAGGCAGAGTAATGAGGGGAGGGATGGTGAGTAAAGCAAGAACAAGAATAATCCCGACACTACGGATCATCAAGACGATCGCAACAGAAATAAAAAGATAATATATAAAACGGTAAAGACGGATTTTTATACCGTGAAGTGCTGCGAATTCCTCATCAAAAAGATAAACGATCAGGGGCTTGTAAAACAAAAAGATAGTGGAAAGTAAAATAATATTATAAACAATAATACTATAGATATCCAATTGAGTAACAGTCAGAATATCCCCAAAAAGATAGGTTAGTAAATTGGGTGCAAATCCGGGTGTTATAGTAATGAAAATAATACCGATTGACATCCCAAATGCCCATATTACACCAATAAGAGCGTTGTGAGCATGCAATTTCTGATTTGAAGCCAATCCAATTATTCCACCTGATAATACAGCTATAACAAAAGCTCCCAGAATGGGACTAAGTCCGAGATAATAAAATAATCCCAAACCGCCAAATGAAGCATGACTTATACCGCCGACAAGAAAAGTATCCCGCTTTACAACGATCAAAGAGCCAATAATGCCGGAGCATATACTTAAGAGTAAACCAACAAGCAGAGCATTTTGGATAAAATCATATTGTAAGATACTCATTTATGCTCCTTTAATACACGATGCGGAAGCCCATGTCCAATCAATTCAATAGGACAGCCGTAAACCTTTTCAAGGGATTTATCCAAATGTTCGTCTCTGCCATGATAATAAAGATTGCGGTTAACGCAGGCAATATTTTTTACATGATCGGTAACTGCAGAAGTATCATGGGTGATCATTACAATCGCTATCGTTTTATTTAATTCCTGAAGAATAGATGAGAGATTATTTTTGGATTCCGAATCAATGAAGGTGGTAGGTTCGTCTAAAAATAAAATTTTCGGGTCTTGAACTAATGCACGAGCCAAAAGTGTCCGCTGAAGTTCTCCTCCTGAAATATCACTGATTGCGGAGTATGCAATATGATGAAGAGAAAAATCTTCAATCTGCCGGTTTATAAGATTGCTTTTATTGTTTTTTCTGTTTTTTATGGGATGATAGCGACTAATTAAACCTGTTTCAATAAAATCATAAACCCGAATGGGCATCTGCCGGTCAAAGGTCGTGAACTGCGGTACATACCCGAAATCTATAGGCTGAATGTCATGATAATTAATTGAACCGCTGTCCGGTTTAAGAAGTCCAAGCATACATTTTAACAAGGTGGTTTTACCACTGCCGTTCGGTCCCATAATAATGAGATAATCATTCTTATTAATCGGAAGAGATACCCCTGTAAGGACAGGATTCTTTCCATCATAAGAAAAATAAAGATCATTAACATCAATTAAAACCGAAGTATTCATATTGCCTCATATACTTCAAGAATAAAACCCGGCATGCAGACACCGGGTTTTAAATTATAAAGCGTAATATCCGGCAGGCAAAGATCCTGTCCGAAATACCTTATTTTTTCTTTTCATCTTTTTCTTTAAATTTATGGCTCCATGCGATAAGTATGGGAGCGGCAACGTACATTGAAGAATAGGTACCTACAATCACACCGATCAGCATCGCGATCGAGAAACCGAATAATACTTGTCCGCCGAATAACGCAAGGACAAAAACGACCAAAAAGGTTGTTAGCGAGGTAATAATGGTTCGGGATAAAGATTGATTAATACTTAGATTGATCACTTCGCTTAGTGGTTTGCCCTTATGAATTTTAATGTTTTCACGAATACGGTCATACACCACAATGGTATCATTTAGCGAATATCCGACAATGGTCAGAAATGCGGCCAATACAGGAATAGAGAATTCCCATTGAAGGAAGGAAAAGATCGCAAGCGTTACCATCACATCATGTGCCAGAGCAATAACAGCCCCTATAGCAAATTTTAATTCGAATCGGACAGTAATATAAATAAGTATCAGGATCAATGCGATCCCAATAGCTTTTACTGAGTTACTGCGCATTTCAGAACCGATTTTCGGACCTACCTTATCAACCTGTAGCAATGAATAATCCAAACCGGATAAAGTCTGGTCTAGAATTTCATCTGAATCCTCAGAATCTTCTGCATTTATGGTGATCATGTATTCATTTTCACCACTGCTTTTAATTTCAGGGTTACCAAGACCATTTTCCGAAAATCTGGCACGTAATTCTTCGGCCGAGATGGTTTTATTGAATTTAATTTGCATTTTTGCACCGCCGGCAAAATCAACACCGTAATTAAGTCCCTGAACAAAAAGGGAAACAATACCTGCGAGAATGATCACCATGGAAAGGATAAAGGTAAATCGGCGTTTACCAACAATATCATAATTTGGATTTTTAAAAAACTGTAGCACGAAGACCTCCTATATACTGAGCTTTTTTAAGGGTTTTTTACCGTGAGAGAACGTTATAAAAACGGTACGGGAAATAAAATATCCGGATACAAAGTTAAAAACAATACCCCAAAACAAAACCACGGCGAAACCACGGATCGGACCGGAACCGTAATGCCACAATACCAGGGCTGTTACAAGTGTCGTGAGGTTTGCATCCGAAATCGTGATCAAAGCACGAGAATACCCGTTTTCAACAGCTGAGCGAATCGTTTTACCTTTTAAATATTCTTCTCGAATACGTTCAAAAATAAGCACATTCGCATCGACCGACATACCCATGATCAAAACCAAACCGGCAATACCCGGAAGTGTTAAGGTCGCACGCAATGACGCAAGAATTGCAAGTACGAAAATAATATTTAGAACCAGGGTACCAAAAGCAATAAGACCGGCACCCCGATAGTAGGCAATTATTAAAAGAGCTACAATTGCCATGCCGATCAGTGCACTTTTGACACCGCGTTCAATAGAGTCTGCACCCAGAGTAGCACCCACGGTACGTTCTTCAATGATATCAATTGGTGCCGGAAGAGCACCGGCTTTTAAGACAATCTCAATATCCTGTGCTTCCTGTAGGCTCGCAAAGCCTTCTATAACCGTGCGTCCGTTTGGAATTTTACTTTTAATATTTGGAGCCATTTGAACTTTATTATCTAAAACAATAGCAAGGCGTTTATCGATATTTGCACCGGTAAGGCGTGCCCAGGTTTTTGTTCCTTCTGTATTCATGCGGACATTCACAAGAGGTTGTCCCATTTGCTCACTGGAAACACTGCCTAATTCGGCCTTAGCTTCCTTGACCGCTTCACCGGTTAAACCGGGTTCACGATTAACAAAATATAATGTATAAAATTCAGCCGTTCCGCCATCTACAGTTTCTACTTTTTGTGTTTTACCGGAAAGTAAAATACGTAGATCATTAGGAAGAACACGAGTAACTTCAGAATCTGTTAAAATTCTGTTTACCGCATAGTAGTTTTCGACCGGAACTCCGATATCCCATCCTAAATTCCGCAGGAGAGCACTAAAGGGGCGTTCAGCTGCCAGATTTTCATCTACCAGAACGGACGAATCACTTGCAACACCATTATCTTCTTCTAAGCCAAGCAATTCACTGACAGAAATTTCTTTATCAGTACTTACTTTATTTGAAATAACGGCCGTATCAAGCTGTGCAATATCACCAGGACTTGTTCTTTTTACAGCAGCATCAATTCGATTGATAATGTCTTGTGAATATTCAGCATCTTTGAGAAGAATAAACTCAAGCAATGCAGTATTATGTATAATATCTTTTGCTCGTTGTGGATCATCTATACCGGCTAATTCGACAATAATACGTTTATTGCCTATCAATTGGATAACCGGTTCAGAAACTCCAAATTCATCCACGCGATTACGAATAATTTCTTCAGCGCGGACAACCGCTTGTTCGCATTCTTTCTGCAGATTATCTGTAACGGCTTTATTATCTGTTTTACGGTTTTCAGTCGGGAAATACCTGCTTAGCCGTAAACTATCGGTATTTGCCGCTTCCAACATAATATCCAGATAATCCAATTCAGGATTTTCACTATAAATAGCATCAACCTTATCCATAAAATCATAATATGCCCTTGATTGATGATCGGCTATTTTTTTAATAAATTTTGGTACATTAATTTCAAGAATTAAATGCATTCCGCCCTGTAAATCCAAACCACGTTTAATGATCTTTGATTCCAGGTCAAAAAGCTTTCCTTCTTCTTCCAATGCAGTTTTATCCGCGTTACTCAGACGTTCATATTGCATAGTTGGCATTAGCGCATAAAGAGCCCACCCCAGCAATACAACAATAAAGAGATAACGCCAAATTAGGTTTTTAGACATACCGAAATTAACCTCCATATTCTGTTCAATATTATCCTGCTGCTTTGGGCAGAATAACAAGTATTCTTTCATAAGAGCAAAGCTGTCAAATTTAACGGATGAAAGCAGAAAAACCAATAAATTAATTGAAAATCAATGGCTAAGAGAAATAAGACAGTAAGCAGTAAACAGTAAACAGTAAACAGTAGGCAGAAAGCAGTAAGAAGCCTGTCCAGCATAGTCAGCGTTAGCTGAGCGAAGACGGATAAGCAGTAAGAAGATGGAAGAGACAAGGCACTGCCTTGTCTGTGCTTATGATTGGAAATATAATTGTAAAAAAATCACCTGCCTGGCCTCTCGAACATTCGGGGTCGGGAAAGCAGTAGGCAGAAAGCAGTCCTCCTATGCCCCAACCAACGGGGCTTCGGAGGATAAATTGTCTTTTTCGACAAATCAACAAATCAACAAATCAACTCTTCAGCCTAAACTCCTTAACCCCCAACCCCCAACCCCATACCCCAACCCCTAAACTCTAAACCCTAAACTCTAAACCCTAAACCTCTTCAACAAATATCAATACAAAAAAATTGTAGCACCAGCGGAAAATTAGATTTAGATTATTGCCAACATAGAAGAAAAGGAATTTTATGACCAATAAGCCGATCACAATTGCAATTGATGCTATGGGTGGAGATCATGCGCCGCAAATTACCGTTGAGGGTGCGTGCCGGATGTCACTTGAAACGTCTGCTAATTTATTGTTAATAGGGAATGAAGTTAAAATTAACGCTGAGCTGAAAAAACACACATATAATAAAGAGCGGATCAAAATCGTTCATACTCCGGATGAAATCACCATGGAGGATTCGCCCAGAATAGCGATTAGAGAAAAACCCAACGCATCAGTGCTTCTTGCTGCTAAGTTATTAAATGAAGGAAAGGCAGATGCAATGGTTTCCGCCGGAAGCACCGGAGCAGTTATCCTTTCTGCCGCAATCCATATTGAACGAATTCCCGGTGTAAAGCGAACTGCCTTGGGAACGATATATCCCACATATAATGAACAACAACGAGAAAATATTTTTTCATTGATCTTGGATATTGGTGCAAATATTACAAATACACCGGACGATTTGGTTCATTTTGCATATATGGGTGTGAGCTATAAGAAAAAATTAATGCATGTAGAATCACCTACAGTTGCACTTTTGAATATAGGTGCAGAGGAGTACAAAGGGAATGATACCATGAAAAAGGCCTATCAATTACTTGCTTCCCGCCCGGATATAAATTTTATCGGCAATATTGAAGGAAATGATTTAGTAAAAGGAAAGGCAGATGTCGTGGTTGCTGAAGGTATGATTGGGAATATTGCTGTAAAGACAATGGAAGGAACGGTTGAGGCAGTAAAAAAACTCGCTAAAATGGCATTAAAAGGAAAATTGATCTGGAAATTTGGCATGCTGTGTCTTTCCGGTGGTATCAAAAAAATAATGAAAATTGCTAATTATGAAGAATACGGTGGTGCACCGATATTGGGATTCAATAAAATAATCATAAAAAGCCACGGACGATCTACAGCACGGGCATTTAAAAACGGTATTAAGGTCGCCATTCAAGCCGTAACTGATGATATGATCGGTATTATGCGCGATTCGATTTCCCAATTTGAGTCCGAAAAAGAAAAATAATATTCATAAAAAATATTATATACATTTTATTATTATTCAAAATAATTTTAAAGCCATTGTCTGCTAATTTTATTACAAAAAATAGCATTTTTACATAATAAACAACAAATTATAAACAGCATGGTTTTTATGATAATATTTTGTTTCAATACAGGGAAATATTATCAAATTTATTCATAAATAAAAATCGCTAAAATACGAATAAAATAGTGGAAAAAAGATGAAACTCATGTTTACTTTTATGAAAAAAAGTCGTTAACTTTACATGTTAATTGTAAACATATTTTTTGTTACTAAGCAAGAAGGGATGAACCCCTGAAGAATAACGAGGAGGGGACCAGAAAAAAAATCTTTAATTGGATTTGGTTAGATATTGCGGAGGTAAATTAAGTGACCAAACGAGCATTTTTAGAAAAAGTTGCTGCCAAAAACCCCAATCAACCGGAGTTTTTACAAGCTGTTAATGAAGTGGTTGAGTCAATATGGGATGTCTACGAAGCAAACCCCATTTTCCAGGATGCTAATATTCTGGAGAGGTTAGTTGAACCGGAACGGGTAATTATGTTTCGTGTTCCCTGGGTTAATGATGCCGGGGGCGTAGAAGTAAACCGCGGTTTTCGTGTTGAATTCAATAGTGCGATAGGTCCCTATAAAGGCGGACTGCGTTTTCACTCCAGTGTAAACCTATCAATATTAAAATTTTTAGGGTTTGAACAAATTTTTAAAAATGCTTTAACTACCTTACCAATGGGTGGCGGTAAGGGCGGTTCGGATTTTAATTTCCGTGGTTGTTCTGATGGGGAAATAATGCGGTTTTGCCAAAGTTTTATGACAGAATTGCAACGTCATATAGGATTTAGAACAGATATTCCTGCCGGTGATATTGGTGTGGGCGCTCGCGAAATAGGCTATCTTTTTGGTCAGTATAAGCGCATACGTAACGAATTTACCGGTGTGCTTACCGGAAAAGGCCTTAATTGGGGCGGTAGCGTAATTCGTCCGGAGGCAACCGGTTATGGAACTGTGTATTTTGCGAATGAGATGTTAAAACAGGTTGAAGATGGTTTTGAAGGCAAGAGAATCGCAATTTCCGGATTTGGGAATGTTGCCTGGGGCGCCGCAATTAAAGTAAATGAACTTGGCGGAAAGGTAGTTACCGTATCCGGTCCTGATGGTTATATTTACGATCCGGATGGAATTCGTGATGAAAAGATCAATTATATGTTAATGTTGCGATCCAGCAATAATGATATTGTTGCACCTTATGCGAAGGAATTTCCTAATGCCACATTTTATCCCGGGAAACGTCCATGGGAGGTTCCTTGTGATGTAGCATTGCCCTGTGCAACGCAAAATGAATTGGATAAAGAAGACGCTGAAATGCTTGTCAAAAATAACTGTAAATGCGTTGCAGAAGGTGCAAATATGCCTTCAACTCCTGAAGCGGTTACTGTATTTGAGAAAGCAAAGTTACTATTTGCACCCGGTAAAGCAGCTAATGCGGGTGGTGTAGCTACTTCCGGACTGGAAATGACCCAAAATTATATGGGTTTAGCATGGACCAGAGAACATATAGATAAAGAATTACATCAAATTATGATCCGTATTCATGAGCAATGTGTAGAATATGGACGTATTAATGATAAATATGTGGATTATCAAAGAGGAGCAAATGTTGCGGGCTTTCTAAAGATTGCAAATGCAATGGTTGATCAAGGCGTTGTATAAATTTAAATTAATTGAAAGGTAACAAAATGACAAAATCTGAATTCTTAGATCTTATGAAGAAAAATAATTATGGTCAGAATGAATTTATTCAAGCTGTCACAGAAGTTATTGACTCAATATGGGATGTCTACGAAGCAAACCCCATTTTCCAAGATGCTAATATTCTGGAGAGGTTAATTGAACCGGAACGGGTAATTATGTTTCGTGTTCCCTGGGTTAATGATGCCGGGGGCGTAGAAGTAAA
>JAUXEL010000020.1 GCA_030620575.1 Fidelibacterota bacterium | reverse complement strand
TTTACTCTTTCCCCGTTACTCGTTACTCGTTTCTCGTTACATTCCCCCATATCGTTTACGCAATACCCAGTCGGCACATAGAGCCAAAAACATCAATACAAAGAAAAGAATCGAATGCCGCGCAAGAAAAATTTGTGATTCTGTAACCCATTGCTTTTCTGTAGAAATAATATTGCGCAAACTGTCAATATTATCAAGATGCACATAATTCCCGTGATGATTTTTACTTAACTGTTTCAATACAGCAGCATCACAACCAAGAGCATTCATCTCAAAATCACTCGCAGTGATGCGCAGATATGCCGTATCGCTTTCAATGTGTTTTCCGGAAGCAAAAATACGGGCAGTGATAAAATAGGTGCCGGTATCCGAAAGGGTAAGGGATGAGTTTATTCGCGGCTTCAGATCATTATCTTCGCGCCGGATTTCCGAGAATGCCGTGTCGTATACGGATATACTGACCTGTACAGATGCCGCATCAAGTAAATCCCGGTTTTTAATATTCACTGTAAAATACAGGGGCGTATATTGTGTACCCACATATTGTTTTTTATCTAAAGCAATAAATCCCTGTTGGTATTGTTTCAGATTTTCCCGCACTATTTTCTCAATAAGATGGCGGTACAATCCGTCCCAGGGTTTCTGATATCCGGCAAGCTGCCAGCGCCAGAGACCGGCGGCAAGAATAAGGATGCGTTGATTTTCGGCATCTTCCACAATAACAGGCTGTCCGGATCCGGTACTTAGCACCGTGGTGCCACTCCCGGAATACGGCAGGATAAAAAGAGGCGGCACTTGCTTCCATAACTGATTATTTCGACCCGGATCCGGTGTTATCATTACATAAGGACGGTATGTTGCAATTTGAAAGGCAGACACAGATTGATACAAATCTCCCGGTTGGCGGTAAAACAGAACCGCGGGAACATCGGAAAAATATTGCGGCTGATACTCGGGATGCCAGGTCTGGATCAATATGTCCGGTTTTTCTCCGGGATAATTCTGTTCCCATTCATCCCGCTTGAACAGCGTATAACGATCCGACTGGGATAATACGGTTGATACCATTGCAATATCTTCATCCAAAGGATCCGCATCACAGACCACCCGAACGCGGGAAGGATGCACATATACGGTTTGTGAAGCAAAATGCGTGGATGTTATTCCATCATTAAAATTCCATGTCCAAGTGTGATTGCCTTCTCTAAGTGGAAGAAATAAATGATCAAATTCCTGCATGCGCTGAGATGTTATTTCAACAGAGTGCTTGTAGAGAGTCTTTTCACCGTCTTTTATTAGGATATTCCCTTGCAACTCTTTATTGGATATATTGTATATAACCCAGCTGACTTCTGCTGAATCTGTTTGTGTGATATATTCCGGATAATGCACCGACTGCAAAGAGGGCACACCTTTCGAGACCGGCTCCCCTACTCCAATGGTTTGAATTTTGAGATTATCCGACAGCCGGATACGTTCCAGTGATTCACCTAAATAACTTTGCCCGTCGGAAATTAATACACATTGCCGGTACCTTGACTGTTCCCCGGCAAAATGAAGCAGCTTTCCACAGTCTGTAAATGCCCCGTCAATCGTCTTCCGGCGCAGAGCGGATTCTGTAATAATTTCAGGTTCTTCCATGTTTACAATATGTTCTATTTTGGTTTCTCTGCGAAGAAAGCGATAGCTGTCGGATTGTAAAACATCCGTCACGGTAAAGAGTGACGCCGCTGTCATACTGCCGGATAAATCCCAGATAAACGCAATAGCGGGAGCCCGCTGAAGCTGCCGGGTCCGGGTTATTTTCATATCTGCTGCAATAAAAATAAGAAGAAGCAGTGCAATCCATCGAAGCACAGCAAGCAGGGTGCGGATACTTAGGGGATAAAAAGTATTTTTAAAATGGCGAATGGTCCAAAAAACACTAAAGACAAACAACGCAAAGCACGCTATCCATACGATCAGCGAATGTGTTATATCAATGTAAATCATAATGATATATTAACGGGTTGCCCGTTCACCATGGCGACGACTGATGGCAATAATGCGCTCAAAGAGTTCCTCAAGTTCATTATCCCGGATAGTCTCTTTCGGCAAAGTTTTCAGCTTATCGAAAATTTCCTGTTCACGTTCCGGAACACTTACAGGCAGACCTTTTTCTTTTTTTATTTTCCCGAGTTCAAAGGCCAGACCCATGCGCTGATCAAGTAATTCAACAAGATGTTCATCAATTTTATCGATTTTTTTTCTGTACTTGTCCATTAATATTCACTTAAGGGTTCTGACAATTGATAATCCCCAAATCCGGTGTAATCTACAAACATAAATTGGCGGTTAACAGTATAATAATACCAGATCATATAGGGCTTTCTGTCTATTTCCATGTGATGTTCTTCAACGGCATCCGGTTCACCATAGATGATATAGATCATCCCCGGGTCACTGCGCCATCCTTCACGGTGTCCCGAAAACCGCTGGTTGGCTATATGCACACGGTAATAATACTCATTCATAAGCTCATTTCGTTCCGTGCCGGGTGTCGGGTCCATTTTTTTCCATGTCTCTGTGAAAAAGTCTTTTTGTTCTTCTGCATTGGCATTCTGAAGTTTTTTATAGGTACGCAGCGGAAAATATCCCGTATGAGACAAATAGCGCATCTGCTCAATAGCATCAGGCAAATTGGGAACTAATACACTCATTCCACCCCACTTTACGCGAAAAGGTATTTTACGTTGATATTCCTGATCGTCAATATGGGTTTCCAGTACGAGAAGATACTGATTATAGTTCAGGTCACTGGTTCGGACCGGGAAACAGTATTCGTGCTTTTCCGCTTTGAGAACAACATCAAATCTGCCCTGTTTGATCGGTTTATCTCCGGAAAACAGAGTGTAAGTAAATGTATGTTCCCCTTTCACTCCGGATGCTACAAATCCCACATATACCGCATCCGGCATATCACTGTTTTTCCCTTCAATAATTCCATCTTCAAGAATATAAAGGTCGCCAAGCATCCATGAGCCCACATTCAAATGCGACATGTCAATTTCTTTTACCTGCTTACGGCGATTTTGAGTCTTGAGATCTGTCACTAACACTTCCAGTCGGTATTTCCCGGGTGTCAGTTGATAATTGCGCCGTATGTTAAAAGCCTTTTTACGTGAATTGGTTATTTTAAATTCATTTAACGACAATTTTTCTATCCAGCTTTCACTGATGCGTTGTTCATCTCTTTCAAATATCATAATGGAAATGTCAAAGCGACCTTTAAAACTCGTCCCTTTTTTAACAAATAATATTTCATCGTATGGAATGCTTAAGCGCAGGTCCAATTCACCTTTCCCGGGTTCAGAACCGGGTTTGATGATATAGTCGATTTTATATTCGGGTCCGATTTTCCATTTATTTTGCATACCCTGAAAAATCTCTCCGGAAGCCGTGGCGCTGAACAGAGCTAAAATGAGTGCAATAATAAAATATGTTCGTTTACGTATGTACATGGTCTTAAAAATTACAGGCAATTTCAGTAAAAAACAATTGATAATTGATAATTGATAATGAAAAAGAGAAAGAAAAGAAAATTGAAAAAACTTGCCCCAAGTTTTTTTAGCCCATTTTACACAAATAATGCGATCATCCCCTTTATCTATCTTATTTTTATAAAAACTTGCCTCAAGTTTTTTTCAATAATCGGTGTTGCCTGTCACATTATTATGGATGTAATTTGGGGAAACAATCAAAAAAACTTGACTCAAGATTTTTATAGACTAATACTTTTATTTCGGTTGCAGTAAACGCAGACGATGCATTTTCCATACTGCAAAAAATACGGCGATCAGAGTAATAACTATCGTTATTATTGCATGTATTCCACTGTATATAACAGGATCCACAATAAAGTATTGAACAGCATTGAGTATAATACCGGTAGCCAGCATAATTGGAATGTAGATCATGTTATACCGCAAGATGAACATGTAAAGTCCTATCATGGTCAGTCCGGCTACGCTTCCTCCCAGCAACCACCATCCGATAGAGAGATCTCCAACGATCATAAATCCAGATAAAAACAGGATGATCAGTGCCGCTACTTTATTTTTATTCCATGCATTAGTCAGACGATTCACAATAACAAAGGGTGCCATTAGACGAATTAAAAGAATAAAGTAATTTTCAATTCCGTTAACAATGGATGACAAAATAGGCATTAGGGAGTCAACATCTCCCAGCGATATTGCATTCGGCACCGATTTTAACATACCGCCCTCCGCAAAGGCTGTCACACCGGCAAGCAATAGTCCCAAACTAATCCCTTTGAACCAGATTATGTCCTCGTTTCGATGTATGGGCAAGGGTAATCGCGCCAGGTATCCCATGGAAATACCGTACATAAAACCGCTGAATATCGATCCTAGAATCAAAACAAGAATAAATACCAGAACAAGGTTTCCCCAAGGCTCCGAAGTCGGGAATTGACCAAATTGCGCGTTGGTCATCAGGCCTGTCTCGATCAATGAAAAAATAAAAAAGCCAATAAAAAACAACAGAAATATCTTGAAGTTAAATTGCTTACGTGTCCAGGCTATAATTCCCATGATAACCATAGTGATAAGCATACCAGATTTTATCACTATGGAAATTACTTTCAGTATGGTTTTCTGAATGCTTTTTTTCTTCTGTTCGCGTTCCCAGGATTCGGGAGCATGCACATCTGTATTCATTCCGCTGATCTTATCTCCGGCCAATGTCACAATATAGCGGATATCTCCTTCTTTAAGTCCGGTATTCATATCCCGGTAAATAAATTGCCAGTCGGTACGCGCTTTCAGTTTTTCCGGTTTTACCTGTACTGATTCCAGGGCATCAATGGAAATCCCGAAATGTTTTTCGATTTCTGCTTCCGCAATGGCACGCGCTTCCGATTCAGACAATACCGTTCCCGGACGATCTTCCGGGACATGATGTGACCAACTTAGAATATTGCCGTCATGTCCAACATGAACGGTAACGGTTTCGGCACGGGTTTCAATATCTCCTTCAAAGGTTTTGTAGGCAACAATAAAATGATTGGACGCCAATGTCGTCACATATAAATCCTTGAAAATTTGCTTGTCACTATACTCCCAGATAAAACGGCTATCTTGGTTAAATCCTGTTTTTACCCGGATATAGGGTTTAAGTTCCACTGAATCATTAGCGGCATAGTGTTGTTCCATAAATGCATCCGCGATCATGAGCGCTTTATGCTTATCGATTTTCAGTTTGGGTATATCTTGTTCAAATGGTGTAAGTAGTACCCATAATGCACTCCCGATAATTGTAATGATAATGGCAAAAAAGACCGGAAAGGATTTATGGTCATGTTTTATGGTATCTGGCGATTCCTTTTTTTCTTCTTTTTTAGCTGTTTTGGGTGCTTTATAGCCCGCATTGTAATCTTTCGCCTGGATATCATACCAGGTGCCCGCCCGTAAGCGGAGAAAACCAATTATCAGCAACGGGATCAAAGCTGCCAGAATGGCAAATATACGATGCACCCATATTCCCGGCGCCGAAAGAATGAAAAGGGGCATTGCCATTAGCACGATGTCATACACAAAGTGGGAAATAATCACCGGCAATAAACCCCAATTTATATAGATCAATCCATATAGCACAAAGGGAATCAGCATTTCAACGATTCGGGCATAGGCCGGTTGCTGAGCATAATTAGCATGCAGAGAACCAAATATTGCGGCTTGCAGAACCAAGGCAATGCCAATCCATAATCCCTTCCTCTTGAAGTTTTTACCTATCACGACAGCGCCGGCAAGCGGAATCGCACGAAAAAGGCATTCTTCCCAAAAACCGGCCTGCAGGGAATTGGCTGCCGGAAGTAACCAGGGCAGCGGTAAAGCCAGAACATTTGGGTCCACCATGTTTTCTGCCGGACTCCACCAGTTAAATACGTTATTGGTTATCCAATAGAAAAAAGTAACAAATCCAATCATGAAAAAAGCCCACAGATATCCAAATATGGTATGACGCATCACTTCGCGGGAGGCACCTACTGTGGGTGACCAAGATTTCCAGAACTGAATATGCTGCGGAAAAGCCTGCCGGTCAAGCCCCTCTGCCGCCAGAGCGGAAATAAAAAATATTACCCCGATTAATAGTCCGTTTAACAATGCCATCATCACCTGCTGAAAAATAAATTGATTCACGGACAAGGAGGTATCGTAATTAAACCACGATAAAGACATTGTGGTCAAATATGCCAGAAATACAATAATACCAATAGTAATTGCCCATTTTAACGGAGGCTGCCATAAAAGGGTTTTCCTGCGCAACATAAAGAACAGAGCAGCTCCGATACCAATAAATCCATATAAAATGATCATAATGGCTTGTCCGGTAAACGAAATAGTACTGTTCGCGGAGCGCATTTCCTCGTAGCGACGATCAAATGCCTCGGGGATTTTTACGCCTGGCCAGATCATGGTCAGCTTATCTCCGCTTATTTCCAGTTTAAGCCGGTAACGGGCATCGCCAACACCCGCATCATCGCGTTCATAGGTAAAAATATGATCGCGGCGACCGCCTTCCTTCAATTCTGAGCTCTTTTCTATCAGTGTATACTGCCTTATATCAGGAAACAACAACGCCATGCCTTCCGACAGCACAAGATCGCGCTGAATATCAAAATCCGGAATATCTTTTCCGGGCAGACTGTCCGGCAAAACCCGGTTGAATCCCAAAAACATACCGTCGGGAGAAAAAATATATTCAAGTTCGTGTATTTCGTTAATATTAAATTGGCGCACTGACCAGGTATATGGATAGTACATACCGGCATCAACAATTTCCTGAAAAGCCTCAACGCCACCGCCTTCCAGTTCGACAAAATTCTTAAAATGTTCATCGGTATTAAAACCAACAACGCTGCGGTGGGAAGAATCTATTAAGGCAAATTCCTGCGTTAAAGAATCAGCTTTATACAAAATATCATGCCTGTCTGCTGTAATTTGTACATTAACGATAGGAAACGCTTTATCAAATGCTGTAATACTGTAAATAATTCCAATTATTGCTAAAATAGCGGCAAAAATGAGTACGGTGTTTTTCTTCATTGTAAATACTCCCTAAATAATGATAGGAATAATATAAATATATTTTTCGAAAATAGTAATTATATATTATTCTTGACATCAGTACGTAAGGTATATATATTAACAAATAACAAATCACAGAAAGGAATTTAAAAATGGCAGACAAAAAAGATTACGAAATACTTGAGCAGAAAGCTGAGATTCTAAAAGCAATTGCTCACCCGGTTCGTTTATGTATCCTGCGGGGTTTGGTTCAAAGCGGTCCTTCCAATGTAGGAAGTATGCAAACCTGTCTGGATATCCCCCAGGCAACGGTTTCACAGCATCTTGCAAAAATGAAAGCTGTTGGCATTATTAAAGGTAAACGCAAGGGTACACAGGTAATTTATAGGTTAACCAATATTTATGAGATTGATGAACTTATAAAGATTTTCCTCTAAATCTTAGTTAGAAGCTAGAAGCTAGAAGTTAGAAGTTAGAATAATAAAAAGCCGGGATATTCCGGCTTTTTTTTTATAAAAATGTTTTTATTTTAAAAGCAGCATAATAGCTTCTTTACCCGGAAGGGAGAGCGTTTTTGCATCAAGATCGATGTGTATTTCTCCGCTCAGAGGTGCTTTGATTTTTTCAATATGTGAATATTTTTCTTGAATACATTTTTTAAAAGATACCTGCCGGTGTTTTTCTGATTTGTTGTAAGCAATAAGCAAGCCTGTTTTTGTCTTATCATCATAGCGATATACCAAATATACATCCTTCTGCAGATCATGTATCATGATAGCTGTGAACAATCCGGGGTGATCCTTGCGTATTGCAGTGAATGCCTTAAACTGATCAAAGATCAGGTTTTCTTCCGGGGTTCGTCCCGAAGCTTCGAAAGCATTGTGATCCGTATATGAAAAACCTCCGGGAAATTCGTTGCGATTTTCAGGGTCGTGCCCTCCGGACATGCCGATCTCATTTCCGTAATAGATCTGCGGAATTCCGCGCATACCGAAAATAAGGGTAAAGGCATTCAAATAATCTCTCATATTGCCGTTCACCGAAGAAAAAAACCGTTCCATGTCATGATTGTCTATAAAAGTCAGCATCATATTGGGATCGCGATAGATAAAATCATTGGCAACTACCTGGTAAAATTCTGAAAGCGGCAAATCTTCAACGATCAGCTGATAGATCAGACTCGAAAAACCAAAGTCGGCAATAGAAGATAAATAATTATCCCGGGACGTATTAAAATAATATGCCAGACGGGTAGGATCAAAATCCATAATTTCACCAACAATGAATAATTCCGGATATTCCCGCTTGATCTCCTTTGCCCAGCGGCTTAGCCCCTCAAGGTCCGAATAGGCATAGGTATCTTCTCGAACACCGTCCAATTTCAGGGTCTCGATCCACCAAATCGCATGATTGATCCAATAATCCACTACAGCGGGATGTTTCATGTTCATATCCGCTAAATACCCGGCAAACCATCCCGTGGTGGGAAGGGTGCGCTGCCCGGGTGTAGCATAAATATCCGTTATATCCATAATGCGGTAATTGCAGTTTTCATGATCATCAATACTGCCGTTGATCCACTCCGGTGACGGCGGGTTTTGCGCGATCGGGTGACTTGGGGACAAATGGTTGACAATATGGTCCTGAATGACCTTGATCCCGCGCGCATGGCAGGATTCAACAAGATATTTATACGTTTCCAATGTCCCCAAAAACGGGTCAACCGCATAGGTGTTTGTGGGCGTATAGCCATGATAGCAATTGATATAATTATTTTCATATACCGGCGTCATCCACAGGGCCGTTACACCGAGTTCTTCAAGATAATCCAGATGATCGATAACTCCCTGCAGATCTCCTCCGCGTCGTCCCCACTTGTGTTTGCGGCGCAGAGGATCCTGATGACCCGGAACGACATTGTTTTCTTCATCTCCGTCCGCAAAGCGATCCGGCATAAGTAAATATACTACATCGCTGGCATCGATGAATTGAATGCGGTACCGGAATCTTTTATAAACGGGAAATACTTTTTCAATTTTTTCACCTGTGATCGAATTTGTAAAAACGATCAGGCACTCCCCCGCTTTTTTTATTTTCAGAGTCAAAGCATAAAATTGGGAGTTAGGATACACATCAGCATGAAGTAATTTTGCGCAACCTGATCTGACCTCTGCTTTCCAGCCGCTGAAGTCATCACCGTATATTAATATATTCACGGTATCGCGCTGCATGTCCGCCCACCAGTTTGGGGGCTCCATGTGAGATATTTCAAGAGCAGAGAGAACTGTCAAACTCAGTAACGCCATGCAGATTATGTATGTTTTTTTCATTCGTTTCCTTCTTTTCACTCAGGTTTTGAATGGTGTTTTTTTCTGAACAGCAGAAACCAAACTATCAGCCATAGAGTAACTGCAATTACTGCGATAAAAAAAACTGTCCCCGCGCCGCTTATAATGCACAGCGGAATAGCCATGGATGTCCATATTCCCCCGCCCATGAAAGGTTCATGCAGCAATTGTTTATATCCAAAGGCCTGGTATGCCGGTGTTTTCTGTTCGGAATCCACCACGCGCAGCAGCATCAATCCGGTAGCTGTTACACCCATGGATTGACCCATTTCCGCGATCGCCCTTTCAAACCAGGCGTCCGGAAGCAGGCGTTTTGCGAGGATCATGACACAAAATACATTCCATAAAATACCCACAAGCACTACGATAAACATCGGAATGATCCCTTTGGATATTAAAGAAATATTGATCATGGCAATCGCGGATACGACAAGAAAATCCAGTGCGGTTCCTGAAATACGCTGCAACGTTTCGCGATCCAGGATGGTCTTGATCTTTAAAACCCGCGATATAAATAATTGAACGATTAAGCCGCCGATCATGGATAAAGGAAACAGTGGGAACGCGCTTAGTATTCCATTTTTCTGCATAACCGGAAATAAGGATTCAATACCGATAAGTCCTTGTTTTAGTATATATCCGATAAAAATAGCGATTCCCACAATGGCGATATGCAGAGCAAAAGTATCAACAGAAGCGGATACTACTGTCTGCTTCCCCGCTGAGGGTTGTTTTTCGGGATCGTAAATTCCTATCACATTGCTTTCCTGACCCGAAACCTCGGGGTTTATTTCTTTCAGCTGTTTAGTATGTCCCTTACGAACTGCCCAATTGATCAGCCATGTACCCACGATAATTGCAGACATTATTCCCAGCGTCGCGGAAGTCAGTGCGTAATCTGTTCCTTCCGCCCAATTGTAGGATGCGAATAATTCCGACAAGCCGGCGGCAGTTCCGTGTCCACCTTCAAAGCCTACCGGAATAATAACGCCAAAAAACTTCGGCAAATTAAATACCGGAGCGATCAGTATCATAGAAATACCAAGTGCCACTACGTATTGTCCCCATGCTACGATTTGACCGTATGCCAATTGGGGACCGCTTTGTTTCCAAATAGTTGATAATTTGGGAATGTTTACCCCTAAAAATAAGCAGGCAAAACAAATATTGATAAGGAAACCCGGGAGTTTATTCCAGCCGGCAGTGACTCCGGCCGGCAAAGCATCCCCGCTTAGCTGAATGATCAATAGTCCGACCAATCCGCCGATCACTGCAGCGGGCAAATATAATTTCTGCAAAAATTTTAATTTAACGCGCAGTACTTTCCCGATTATCAGGAGAATGCAGAGAGATGTGAAGGATAGGACAATAGTCATAGGATAGCTGTTAATTCCTCACAATTAAAATTATTAATTATTCACTTTTTATGCAAATTTGCTCAATTAAGCTATTTCAATACTACCATTTTCTTCGTTTCACTGTGCCGCCCGGCATTTATTTTATACACGTATACTCCGCTGGCAAGATGCGATGCATCAAATTGCAGAGTATAGTGCCCGGCTCCCTGATAATCATTGACCATGGTTGTTATTTTGCGGCCCGTGATATCATAAATGGAAAGTTCGACATTGCTATCTGCTGTCAGCAAATAACTGATAGTTGTTTTTGGATTAAAAGGATTCGGATAATTTTGTTTTAAAACAAAAGCCCTGGGAATTACCGTTTCAATAGCAACCGGAGATTCCATCAGTTTCTGGTCGGTATAGATCCGGTATTCACCCGGAGCCAGTACGATTCCTTCATTGGTATTGGTCACCATCAGGGTATCATCCCGAAAATACTCAAACCACCTGCCGGCATGCTGAAAAGCAGGTATTGCTGTAGTTTCAACCACATCAAAATTTCCCAAAATAACTACGTTCGGACCGGCACCGGAAAGTTTTATCCGTTTTCCGGCAACACCGTTTCCGACCGACAGTTCAACCCCGGTAGTTTCATTAGAAAAGACAGGGTAATTCGCGCGGAGGAAGTTCATGATAGAATATAAATTATAGACATCCTTACGGTCAGGCTCATCATAATATTCCCATTTGATGGGCTTATTCCCGAGACGACCGCCATAATTAATGGAATAATCGTAACCTAATTCTCCGAACTGCCAGATCATTTTAGGACCCGGAATGCTCAGGAAAAATACTGTGCATAATTCCATGCGGTCGAGAGCAGTATTTTCATATTTAATATTATAGGTTCCGGAACTGTTGCCGTATTCTTTATTGCTATAGGTCATACGTTCTTCATCGTGACTTTCCATATAGCCCACGGCATGGGGTTTGTTAAATCCATAAGAACCGTGATACACTGCAGAAAAATCCGAACCACCCAAATAACCCATAGATGCTTCAGAGTATTGTCCCTGTGCTTTTCGCCACAACATCATGCCGTAATTTGATAATTCGTTCTCTTCAAAAAAACCACCAAAATGTTCCAGAATTACATAAGCTGTGGAATCCGCTTCCCACATCTTGTCTGCCATACGTCTCAGGATAGCGATCCGGCTCGCATCATATTCTCCCCATGCAGAGACATCGGTACCGGAATTGGTTTGAGTAAAACCTTTGGATAAATCAAAACGATAACCGTCAATATGAAATTCTTCGATCCAGTAGCGGTTTGCACGATCCAGGAAAAATTTTGTGCAGCTGCTTTCGTGGTTCATATCGTAAAATACATTATAGGGATGCTTTGCCACAGTATTATACCAGGGATTCTCCGCGGTGGGTGCGCCATAAGTCCCTTCATTGTAGAGTCGGACCATAGGTGCCTGGCCGGTGGCATGGTTGTACACCACGTCCATGATAACTGCGATACCGTTCATGTGATAGAGATTGACAAGTTCTTTCAGTTTTTGCGCGGTACCGTAATATTTGTCCGGTGCAAAGAAAAACATCGGATTATATCCCCAACTTTCATTTCCTTCAAATTCCTGGATTGGCATCAGTTCAATAGCAGTAATGCCGAGGCGTTTAAAATAATTGATGGAATCGATCAGCGATTGATAACTGTGCGCGTAACTCCAATCCCGGAGTAGCAATTCATAGATCACAAGGTTATCTGTATTCGGCTTGACATAGTCGCCGTCTGTCCAGGTAAAAACAGGAGTATCCGTGTCCATAACCCCGACAGGATACCAGGTTTTTCCTTCCGGATAGGCTTTCAGGTTTGGGAAAACAGTGGAAGATATCCAGCTGTCATTCCAGGGATCCAGAATTAAGGTGCTATAGGGATCCGCGATGCGGATATCACCGTCTACAAGATACTGAAATCCGAGTTCGCTATCCGGCAGATCCGTGAGAGTTAGCCAGAACCAGGTTGAATCGGCATTCAGTGAATCTTTTTTCATCTGATAAGTCGGACCGACTTTCCAGTCGTTAAAATCCCCGATCACATGCACGAATTCTTTGTAGGGCGCAAATATAGACAGTGTTATTGATGAAGAAGATTCGATAGTAATCCCATCCTGTAAACCGGTCGGGCGTGTGGCAGTATTTTCACTGTATTTTACTACGCACATCACATCTGAGGTATCCTGAATTGTTCCGGAAATACCGATAGCTGTCAGGTAATTAAATTCGTTCAGTAAATCTCCGCTACTAATGTCGTAGCTAATGCTGTCATTGCTGATCTGATAGATTTCCACATCATTCAGCAGCAGTTTCATGGACTCCACTTCAACACCAATGCCGCCTGCCATGGCCTCAATATGCAGACCTTCGCTTGCATCGGCGGAATAAAAAACCGGAGATCGTTCGGGTTTTCCGTAATCGACATGAACAGTGGGTTTGATCCATACGGTTGTCACGCCCGACTCGAAAAGCGAAAGGTAAATATCAGTATCTCCAACATCCTTGCCTTTTTTGATGGCAGTGCTGTTCCGGAATACGAAAGCCAGCTGTAATATCTTTTCGCTCGTCGGACAGCCGTAGTATTCATAGGGATCACCAATAACGAGTTTCCAGAGATTGTCCCCCACTTTGGTTAATTTGTTTTTTTCAGTGTTGGCATTACTTCCCTGACCCGGCCAATCCATCCAGACATATTTCCAGTCCGAACTTGAGCTACTGTTCTCCGTGATCACACCGGTGTGCACATACACATCGGTACCGGAATAATCCATTAGACCCTGATTCCCCAGGGTGGCATCATAATAAATAATAATGGAATCGTTATGTGTAGCAAATACCGGATCAGAATATACCGGATTTTGTGCGAATGCAAATACAGCTAGAACGCAAAATAGATATGCAATTTTTTTCATTATCTTTCCTTGTACTGGTATTGTTTAGTTCAAGTGGTATTTTATGGGTTTTCGGGCGTGATTTCAAGAAAAAAGAACGTGATATATTGAATAACAGGTGATTGTTGGAGGTGTTAGTCATAGTACGCCTTTGGCGTATAACTAAATCATTGAAATATTCTTTTTGACAATGATATTATTGTTTGAAATTAATTGATAGAAATAAATGCCGGAAGTAAGAACTATCACACATCAACTCGCAGATGATCAGGATTGCGGTTTTCAAATGTGTGACGGTTGTTACAAATAACTCTGTTTGAGATATTATACCCTTAGCAAATAACAATATTGCGTAAATTCCCTTGCAAATTTTTATTTGTGTAATGGATAAAAATCAGGATTAGAATTTGTGGCAAAAGAGGCCCCTCCAAACCTCCCCAAAGGGGAGGCTTCCGATAGCCCCTCCTTTGGAGGGGGTGGGGAGGTCAAAGAAATTAAACCGGGTTATATAACGGCAAATCCTGATACCTATCGCCTGATAAAAGAAGTACGGAATTCTTTAAAAGCTAATCCTACTGAAGCAGAAAAGGTATTATGGAAATATGTACGAAATAAAAAGACCGGGCATAAAATCCGCAGACAGCATATAATTGATAATTTTATTACTGATTTTGTTTGCCTCTCAAAAAAACTGGTAATTGAAGTGGATGGTAAGATTCATGAACAACAAAATGAGCATGATGAATTAAGAACACTCAAATTTAAAGATATGGGGTACCAAGTTATTCGCTTTAAAAATGAAGAAGTGTTTAAAAATCCTAAAAAGGTAACAGAAGAAATTAAGCAAGTTCTTGATAATATTAAACATACAGAGGAAAGCCCCTCCTTTGGAGGGGGTGGGGAGGTCGACAATTAAGTCTTGAAAATATCTTTGCGGATCAATGAATAAATTATATATTTGCATAATATATTTAAAAACCAGAGAATAATTTGTTAGCTAAAAAATAACAATAAGTCCAAAAGGATATCTCAAAGATATGCAAAGGCGTGATAAGGAATTATCCAAAGGATGGGGGCAAATTGCCATCCCCCTTTTAATTGATACTGCTGGTGGCAGGCAGAAAATAAATTTGCAAATACAGAAGACATATTTCGTATCATTCAATCCATTCCTTCACCCAAGGCAGAACCATTTAAGCGATGGTTGGCAAAAGTTGGATATGAACGCGTTCAGGAAATTGAAGACCCTGAACTTAAAATGGATAGAAAAATCAAAATAGTAGATCCTTTTTTAGCAAAATAGTCCCCTAAAATTACAATTAGACCTACCTCTCTCAAAAATATTTTACTCTGATTTCCTTGACCATTCGGCAGTCTTCTCCCGATACATATCGGGATCAGCTCCAGCCGAAAGGTCTTTCGCTACTTTAATCTTTTGCCTTTCCCTTATGCTCCGACCCCGAAGCTTCAGTCTTCTCCGCCAGTTGGTCCCGAATGTTCGGGGCCCGACAAGTCGGAGAACAAGTTTATCTTGTCTCCCAACTACGTTAAAACTCCGTTGGGCATGCTTGAATCTTGGTTCTTGTTTCTTGGCTCTTGTCTCTTGGTTCTTGTTTCTTGGTTCTTGTCTCCCAACTACGTTAAAACTCCGTTGGACATGCTTGAATTTTGTTTCTTACAAAAAATCCCCTTCTCATCTTACGACAAGAAAGGGATTTTATCATTAAACCAGTTACCAGCTTGCTCTTCGTAGCCCCGATCCTTCGGGGCGAAGAAGAGTTACC
>JAUXEL010000048.1 GCA_030620575.1 Fidelibacterota bacterium | reverse complement strand
ATCATTATCGTTTAATGCGATAGATATTTCCCGCATGCGATCAGCGCGAAAATTAAAATTTAAAACGGTATCACCCTTAGAAATACGTCCTTTATCTCCGACTACGATCGGCTCCATAAATTCATCGCTAATATTTTTATCATAGTATGTCTTAATCGCAGAAACCGGATCATTGGTTTTTTCTCCCATACCGTGTACTAATGCATTATATGCCCGTTCAATGCGATCCCATCGTTTATCACGATCCATAGCATAATATCGCCCGATAACCGTAGCCAGCATACCGAATTCATGTTTATTCATATACGCAAGCAATTTTTTAATATAGCCGACCCCGCTTTTAGGCGGCGTATCACGGCCATCCATTAAAGCATGAACATATGCCTCCTTAACGCCTGCTTCTTTTAATGCAAGCATGATTTTCATCAAATGGCGGTAATCGGAATGAACCCCTGCATCGGACATAAGGCCTATTAAATGTACCGGTTTATTTTCAGAAACAGCATCGCGAACCATTTTCTTGAATTCGGGGATATCTTTACAGGTATTTTCCTCTAAGGCTACATTAATGCGGACCAGATTTTGCATCACAACCCGTCCGGCACCAATATTCAAGTGCCCGACTTCTGAGTTTCCCATAACACCGTCCGGCAACCCTACTGCCCGTCCGTGGCAGTCAAGTGCCGTATGGGGTTGTTCCCGAAAAAGTTTATTTAAAAATGGAGTATTGGCTTGGCGGGTCGCATTAAATTCGCTCTCTTTTCGAAGTCCGTAACCATCTAATATCATTAAAAGCACATTGTTTGAGCTCATAGTATTCCTTTTCTTTTTCCTGCTCGGAATTTATTTCGTCACCCGGCAAAAAACAAGCAAATTAGTTACATAGCGTTCCGATTTTTTTTCTTTCCTTTTTGGTATTTATCTTTTTTTCTTTATAATTGGGGGATATGAAAAACGCATCATTAAATATAGGCATTGTTGGAGTCGGCCGTTTTGGTTCACGTCATTTGGATAAATGGATAGCTCAGGATAAGGTAAAACTTATCGGGTTTTGCGATATTGATCCGGATGTACAAACTTCTGTACAGAAAAATAAACATATACCTAATTTCCCTTTAGAGGCATTGATTGCCCAGGCTGATATTATCGATATTGTTGTCCCTGCCATTTCACACTACGCAATTGCAAAACAGGCACTCGAAGCCGGAAAACATGTTTTTATAGAAAAACCTTTTACCGAAACATTGGAACAGGCACAGAATCTGGCGAATCTGGCAAAACAGACCGGATGTTTTATTGGAATTGGCCATATTGAGCGTTTTAATCCGGTATTTCTTGCATTAAAGAAAAATTTAAACGCTCCGTTGATATCCTTAAATGCATACCGTCAGGGTCCGTTTATTCCCGGTGTCGGATTGGATGTTTCAATTATCATGGAACTTATGATCCATGATATTGACATAGTTCGACAGCTTATTCCCTCACCCATTAAAAATATTACCGCAGAAGGTGATATTATCCATAGTAATAAAATTGATCGTGCTACTGCTGTACTAACATTTGAAAATGGATGCAAAGCGACCTTATTCGCAAGCCGTGCGGAAGACAGCCGTCGGCGTGAAATAATTTGTTCTACAAATAGTAATACCTACACGGCAAACTTAATGGAGCGAAGCCTCTCGGTTTCAAATTCCGGAGAAATAGTATCATTTAAAGAATATGACGCTATGGCAGAAGAACTTCATGATTTTGCTGAAGCAGTAAGGAATAATCAAAAACATCTTATAAATGAAACGGATGGGTTAGCTGCTATCAGGATTTCTAAAGAAATAGAGAAATGTATTCTGGGTTAATGGTAATTTCTGAGGTTATTTAGCCAAAAAATAATCAGTTAATTTGATTTTCATTTCATCTTTTATACCGGGGTTAAAACCCCAATATTTATTTAGTGAATTGATCCACGGCTTAAAAGTCGTGGCTCTTCAGCCGTGGCAACTCAAAAAGCCGTGGTTATTCAAAAAATTATAGTCATTTAGCTGTAGCTATTTAATGAACAGCCTCAGCCTGTTCCAAACTTGGTTCGGGATGATTTAGTACGAGAGATTGGAAAAAATGAGAACCTCTTTCTAAACCCTAAACCCTAAACTCTAAACCTCTTTCTCAACCTAAACCTTTTAATTTTACAATTAGGCTATAAAAAACGATAAATGGTATTACATATTGTTTTTAACATAATCTGCAATCGTTTCAACCAGATAATCTAAATGGGGCTCATTCAGACCCGGCCAAATACCAATCCAAAAAGTATTGTTCATCACTAAATCGGTATTATCTAAACATCCCACCACGCGGTGCGGCATATCCAGATATCCGGGTTGTTTTAATATGTTTCCGGCAAACAGAAGGCGGGATCCGATCTTTTTAGATTCAAGATATTGTAACAACTCATGGCGATTGCCGGGAAAAGAATCTTTAAGGGTAATAGTACATCCAAACCAGCTCGGATTTGCCTTTGGATGTATTGTATCTGTAATGATGTGATCGCCCACAGTTTCCTCAAGTCTGGCTTTTAGATAACGATGATTCTTTCTGCGTTTTTCCACAAAGGTATTCAGATTATCTAACTGGCTTAAACCTATAGCCGCCTGAATATCGGTAATCTTAAAATTAAATCCTCTTTCGGAATACACATATTTATGATCATATCCAAACGGAAGCTTACCATACTGCCCGTTAAATCGCTGACCACAGGTATTATCATGCCCGGTATTACACCAGCAATCACGCCCCCAGTCGCGCATGCTTTCCGCAATACGAATCAGTTCAGCATCATTGATAAGCAGGGCGCCGCCCTCCCCCATAGTAATATGGTGGGCCGGATAAAATGAACAAGTAGCAAGATGACCAAAACTGCCGGTTTTTCTGCCATCAAATTCTGCACCGAGTGCATCACAATTATCTTCTATAACCCAGAGATCATGTTTTTTCGCAAAGGCCATAACAGCATCAAGATCAAACGGGGCTCCGAGTGTATGTGCCAGCATGATAGCTTTGGTTTTGGGCGACACGGCCTTTTCCAGCATTGATGTATCAATGTTGTAGCCCGGAACGCTGACATCCACAAATACCGGAATACAATTATATTGCAAGATGGGATTGATCGTTGTGGGAAATCCTGAAGCTACGGTGATAATTTCATCCCCGGACTTCAGAGCGCGGTCGCCTAATTTGGATGATGTCAGGGTAGCAACGGCCAGTAAATTCGCTGATGACCCGGAATTTACAGATAATGCGCGTTTGGCTCCGACAAAATCAGCAAGTTTTTTTTCAAAAGCATCAGTAAAGCGTCCGCCGGTAAACCAGCCATCCATTACAGCATCAACGCCAAGCAGCAGATCTTCTTCATACATGACTTTACCTGATGCGGGAATATAATCTTTGCCCGGTACAATTGTTCGGGTTACACGTTCTTTTGCAATTACTTTTAAGGCATCCGCAAGTTCGGGCGAAAGATTTTTATAGGTCATACTGTTCCTCCATATAATCATTCACTGTGGAAAAGTGAATGTCAGAATATTCTTTCTTGATCTTGTCTGTTTTTAAACCGCCACGCAGCGGGCGGGATGCAGGTTGATTCATGTCACGGGTCAATACCGGTTCAATATGCAAGGCTGACCCGGGAAAGTATTGCAATACCTTTTCAGCTAACTCTACCCTGTTTAAATATTCATCCGAAGCCAAATGATATATACCGCGTTTATTATCTCTGATCAGGCGACAGGATATATGTCCGATATCGTTAGCATTAATGGGTGTGGCATATTGATCTGAAGGCAAGCGTAAATTTTTCTTTTTATTTTTCTGTGCTTCCTTAATGAGAAATGCCACAAAATTTTTCCCGCGAATTTCATTTCCGAACACATTGGTGACCCGCAGGATCAGATAATCTGAAATCATTTTCTGAATTATCTGTTCCGCTTCTAATTTATGCTTACCGTAAATATTTAGAGGATTTACCGGACCATCTTCGGTATAAGGTCCTTTTTTTCCGTCAAACACATAATCAGATGATATATAGATCAATTTGGACTTATATTTCAGGGCTAATTCCAGGACTGCCTGAACGGATTCAACAGTATGGTGATAGCTTTCCTCCGGATGCGTTTCACAGTAATCAACATGGGTTAAAGCTCCGGTATGCATTATCACATCAGGATTAAATGCCGACAGATCAAAGGTGCTGGCATCCGGATCAAAGACGTTGAAATATTCGGTATCTATGGTTGCAAAGGATAAATGAGACCCGATTACTTGTATGTCAGGATCTCTCCGCATGCAATCGAGGCAATTGCTTCCAACTAACCCCGATGCTCCAATTATAAAAATTCTCATATTCCGTTCCGTAAATTTATTAGATTAAAACGGGCTGTTAAATTTAGAAAACGGAAGAAACCGTTTATCCCTTTCCGACATGACCGGTGATGTAACTCTCCAATTATACCCGATTGAGTTCCATAATATACCTGTATCATATTCCGGACTATATTCGCTTGCGACAAGATAGTTCATAATAGTATGGTTTTCCAAACTCAGGAATCCATGTGCAAATCCTTTAGAAATAAATAGTGCCCGGTGATTCTCTGCTGAAAGTATAACATCTGCTACATGACCATAGGTGGGGCTATTTTTTCGGAGATCCATGATAACATCCCGGACCGCGCCATGGGTAACACACACATACTTTTCATGGTCCGCAGGCGGTGCCTGAAAATGCATTCCGCGAATCACATTTTTCTCTGAAATGGAAAAATAGGATTCTTTAAAATGGACATAAATATCAAGCTGCTGTAACTCATTATCTTTATATAATTTAATAAATGATCCGCGCCGGTCATCAAAGCGCGGCATTTCGATATAGTGAACCGCATCAAAAAATGTCTTAATAATTTTCATATTTAACTCTCTGAATCCTCCGAGAAATATTCATGTATTTGTTCACGACAACATGTTTGAGCATCTGCTCCACCTGAAACCTGCTGATACCAGGCCATTGTTTTTTCAACTGCCTGAGTGGAATTCCAGCTCGTATGCCAGTCGAGTACTTTTTCAGCCTTTTCAATATTTAAACGTAATATACCTGCTTCATGAAGTTTTTCTTTATCGGGAATGTGGATATATTCACCTTTTCCCCAGATATCAATGGCACAGCGCACCAATTCGTTGACTGTCATCTCATCACCCATGTCCGGACCAAAATTATACGCACCCTGTATATGTTTTGGATCATCATACAGCTTGCTCCCTAATAATAAATATCCGTAGAGAAGTTCAAGCACATGCTGCCAGGGACGAATGGCTCCGGGATTACGGATTTCCAGTTTCTCTCCCTTCTGCAGGGCGCGCACTAAATCGGGAATAATTCGGTTATCCGCCCAGTCTCCACCGCCAATCACATTTCCACCGCGTGCAACTGCGACCGCTTTTTGATGCTGTGCTATATTTTCCGGATTAAAAAAGGCTTTTTGGTACGAGGCAATAGCAATCTCTGCCCCTGCTTTACTGGAACTATAGGGGTCAAAACCACCAAGCCGGTCGCTTTCTTTATAATGAAATTCCCATTCCATATTTTCATATACTTTGTCAGTCGTGATCATTACTGCACTACAGGGCTTATCAAGCATGCGCATAGCCTCTAAAACATGTACGGTACCCATGATATTGGTATCAAAGGTATCAACCGGAATACGGTATGATTCCCTAACCAGTGCCTGCGCGGCAAAATGAAATATAAAGTCCGGCTGTGCCTTTTTTATAGCTTGCAGCACAGAATCCTTATTACGAATATCTGCGATATGAGATTCACAAAGGGTATCACCCTTTATAGCATGATATAAGTCGTACTTGTGCTCGGGGTCTAATGCATATCCAACAACGCGCGCACCGAGTGTATGCAAAAGCACCAACATCCAGGAACCTTTAAAACCGGTATGTCCGGTTAAAAAAACAGTCTTTCCTTTATAATACGGTTTCAGCTGCTTAATCATTTCCATTTCTTCCATTTTGGATCTTTTTTCCAGAGTTCGTTGAGTTCAATTTTATCGCGGAGAGTATCCATGCATTTCCAGAACCCGTGGTGTTTGTATACCGCAAGCTTTTTTTGCTTACAAATATCTTCCAGGGGTTGGCGTTCCCACATTACCGTGTCGGCATCATCATGCAGATAGGAAAAAACTTCCGGTTCAAGAACAAAAAATCCGCCGTTAATCCATACATTTTCATTTTTTGGTTTTTCCTGAAAGGTCAGAACCATATCATTCTCATCAATATCCAGAATACCAAAACGGCTTTGAGGCTGGATCCCCGTCATGGTTGCCAGACCATTCTTACTGCGATGAAATGCGATTAATTCATTGATATTAATATCCGATACTCCGTCGCCGTAGGTCAGCATAAAAGTTTCATTGCCGATGTGCTCCTGAACCTGTTTTAAGCGCCCGGCGGTCATGGTTTCCAGACCGGTATCAATTAGCGAGATAGTGAACTCTTCACAGGTCGTATCGTGGACTTTGAGATGATTCCCTTTTAATTCAACCGTCAGGTCAGAATTATAGCTAAAGTAATTTAGAAAATATTCTTTTATCATTTCTCCTTTATAGCCGAGACAAATGATAAATTCCTGATGACCGTAAGCGGCATAGTGTTTCATAATATGCCATAAAATGGGTTTTCCGCCAATTTCTATCATCGGTTTCGGACGAAGAACCGATTCTTCGGAAATACGGCTTCCTTTGCCGCCCGCAAAAATAACTACTTTCATATGCATTAACTCCTACTCTGCCAGCTTTTTTTGTCCGGGCAGGTCTGAAAATTTTTTAACACCTTTTATAAAATACTGCCATACAATACTTTTTCGGTATACCCCTTTTAATCGGCGGTACGGTATACGGGATTTCAAATCCCTGCGTTTTTTCAGCCATTTTCCCCAAGACCCCCAATAATGAAAATGTGCTTTTAATACTGCCCCGAAATCCGCGGGGCGGCCGGACACCATTGCCTGTATCCCGGAAATAAGATCCAGCAAAATCCGCCAGGGGATCATCCATATTAAGCGACCTGCCGGTAAATTTTTGGTCAGCATGATCAGATTATTCCGGTAATTATGAAATGTCTTTTCCGTACTGCCGTATAATATCACACTGCCGCCGACATGGTATACTTCGGATTCAGGAATAACCATGATCCGGTAGCCTGCACGCTGAATTCGCCAACACAAATCAATTTCTTCCATATGCGCAAAAAAATCATTGTCAAACCCGCCAACCTGATGATAAGCGGCTGAACGCAGGAGAAAAACGGCGCCGCTGGCCCAAAATATCTCTATCGGATTGTTATATTGTCCTTTATCTTCTTCAACCCGATCAAAGATCCGTCCACGGCAAAACGGATAACCGAATTTATCGATAAATCCCCCGGACGCGCCGGCATATTCAAATGACTTACGGTCCCGGTATGTCTTGATCTTCGGCTGACATGCTCCCAGTTCCGCATTGGCCTCCATGGCTTCAACTAAAGGGTCCAGCCAATCGGGAGGAACTTCAACATCTGAGGTAAGCAACGCATAATATTCAGCATCAATACGTGCAAGGGACTCCACAAACCCATTTGTAAAACCGTGGTTCACATCAATATGCAGAACATCCACCTGCGGATAATGCATCTGTAAAAAATCCAGTGTGTCATCCGTAGACGCGTTATCAACAATAATTAAGTGATGATCAGGATATGCCGTTTTAAGCACATAGGGAAGAAATTTTTCCAGATATGCGCGGCTGTTATAGCTGAGCAATACGATGGCTACTTTTTCTTTTACATGTATTTCAGGCTTATCCCGACAAGCACGTATCATTCATTTGCCAATTTTTCAATCTGTGTTTTAAGTGATTGCGCCTGGATGTCATTGGGCGCAACACTTAACCATCGATTTAAAATATTCAAAGCTTTAGGATAATCACCGCGTTCCCTGTAAACACGTACCAAGCTTCCTGCAATCCAGTTATTATATGGATCCTCTTGATACATTGGCAGTAATATTTTTTCTGCTTTATTGTAATCCTTGAGGGTATATATCATTTCCTGGGCAATCAGCATGAGTGTTCGTTCATCCAGATTTTTATTCCCCAGTACTTTGTCCATACGGCGTTTATATTCTGCGGTATCGCCAAGTTGATAATATAAACGACCGGTTTGCAGACTCAGTTCAGGATGGTATTGCGGAATAATATCTTCCGGTATTTTTTTATCCATTGTATCAAGTAAATTTTGAGCTTTTTCAGTATTGCCGTCATTAATAAATTCCATCGCTGCCTGCAGTACCGCTGTCCGGTAATTCTGCATCAGTCGCTGAATATTCGGATTGAAATATACATCCGGATTATCCAAATTCCGGAAACGGTAATTTGAAGTAAAATTATCATAGATCTTATTTTCATCGATCTTTTCCACTTCATAAGGGTACAGGCGCATCACCTGACCTTCCATTGATAAATATTTATCAAATCCAAGACGGGATGATCCGGAAACTGTTACCGCGAAATAAATGGGTTGTTCCCAGTCGGCAATCTTGATAAGCTCAAAGATCATGAGATCCTGAACCCGTAGATACTGACCGGCATAAGTTGGCTTAACAGTCGTTGTCAAACCGGCAATTGTAACTTCCTGGGTTTTCCATGGAATAGGTCGTATCCGTTCAATTTGACTGTCACTCCAACGTAACGGAATTACAGGCTCAATATTTTTCAATTGTTTAATATACCAGGGGGTATTTAATAAACTTAAATTAACGATTTTAACATCTTTTCGAAAATTTTCAACTTCCTGAATATACCATAAGGGAAAAGTATCATTATCTCCATTTGTAAATAAAATTGAACCCTCTTCGCACGAATTTAACAGATTATACGCGTAATCTGAGGCAACATAATTACCCCAGCGATTATGGGTGCGATAATTTGCCAGCAACATATTTACCGGAAGCGCCAGTAATAATAAAGCAGATGTAAGTACAATAATATACTGCTTGAATTTTTTCTTTTTAATTATTTTATCTGCAGTATCAAACAGTGCCATAGCACCCAAACCTATCCAAAAAGCAAAGGTGAAAAAACTGCCGACATAGGAATAGTCGCGCTCCCTTGGCTGTGGATCCGGATTATTTACATACAACACAATCGCAAGCCCTGTCATAATAAATAACACCAAGACCGGAAACGCCCGTTTCCAATCTTTACTAAAGTGGAAGAAGGCACCAAGCATCCCAATAAGGAAGGGCAGCGCCCAAAGTTGTTTTATATCCACTTCTGCACCGCTCCATCCTACACCACTACCTTCAGCACGCCCCATATACTGCCAGTTAAAATAGCGGACATACATACGCTTAAATTGATAGCGCCAGAAAAAATCAAGGGATCCGCGGTATTGGACACCGGATTTATTTTGTTTCATAGCGTCTTCCCGGTTCCAGGAGTGTGTTCCATACTGTTCGCGTTGCAAATATGAAACTGAAGCTGCAACTGTTTCCGGATCATTTTCATCTATCCGTGGATCTTTTAATGATCGGATAAATATAATTTCATAACTGGAAAATCCGACCGTGATCAGAATGAGTCCCACAGAGATCAAGCGCGTCCATTTTGCCGCAAACGGGCGGGATTTCAGGGTTTTCCCGAAGATAAAAAACAGTCCAATAAATATGGCTACCAGAATCAGCAAGGCAAGCGGGAATGAAACCGCGGCGGGATTAATATCAATTAGTTTTGCTATCTTGGGCGTTCCGTCAATAATACCTTTATGAATAATAAGGTAAATTATGCCTGCAAGAGCGGTGATACCAAGAAAAGATTTAATTTCAAATTTTGAGTAACGAAAATAAATAATAAGCGCAATAAAAGGAATTACCAGAATATTAAGCAAGTGCATACCCAGCGCAATACCGAAAATGTAAAACATAAACAAAAGGTATTTTTCACCGTGTACACCTTCTATGTCAGATGCATCCCATTTCAATACCAACCATACTGTTATTGCTGTCAGAAGGGTAGAAAAAGCATATACCTCTGTTTCTACCGCATTAAACCACTGGCTGTCGGAAAACGCAAATACGAGGGCACCGACAAAAGCAGAGAAAAAAATCATAAATTGCTGTGTTTTATCTTTCGTTTTTCCGCGAAAACGTTCAATAAGCAAAATAATACTGTAATAAAGAAAAATAGTAGTCGCAGCTGAGGTGATCACGGACAGCATATTGGTTCGATAAGCAATATCGCTACTAAAGGGGATCATGGAGAAAATGCGTGCGAACAACAAGAATAGCGGTGCTCCGGGCGGATGAGGAACAGCCATGGTGTATGAACACGCGATAAATTCGCCGCAATCCCAAAATGACACTGTAGGTGCCATCGTTAACATATAAATAATAAATGAAATTAAAAGTGAACTAAGTCCGAATCCTAACTTTAATTTATTCGCTTGTTTTATTTTGTCAATCAATTTTAAGATTCCTTATGATTAATTTTATCTTTTTTATCTGTATTGTCTTTTTTCGGTTTTTTCTTTTTGTCAGTTTCCTTTTCGTTCCCGGAAGTTTCGCTAACTTTTTCTTTTTCTTCAGATTTAACTGTTTCTTCCGACTTCGATTTATTTACTTCATCCACATAATTCAGACGGAGATCACTGATAGTGCTGGAAAGAAATTTTTCCTCTTCAGCTTCAAGATTTCCTTTTGTCTTTTCCTGCAATGCAACCAAAAGATCAATGGTCTGTGATGCCTGTTCGAGATT